>CAZYQR010000075.1:0-10318 GCA_964649755.1 uncultured Maribacter sp.
AGGTGCAGCGGGTATGCCAGGTAGTATTGGTGAGACCATTCTCCAAAATTTGGTCAATGAGGGGGCTATTCCTGCTGTAATTGATAGAAATGACCGGGGATTTGCCTACATAGAAAAGATACAGGAAAAGGGAATTGATGGTATTTTTTGTAAAACCGACGTCACCAATCCTGATCAGATTAAAAATGCGGTAAAAACCATCACTGAAAAATATGGAAGAATAGATGCCGTAATTAATAATGTGGGGGTAAATGACGGTGTTGGACTTGATGCTTCGTATGAAGAATTCATGAATTCGCTAAAACTTAATATGGTAAGTTATTTTCTTGTGGTTAAACACGCATTACCCTTTCTAAAAAAATCAAAAGGTAACATTCTAAACATAGGATCCAAGGTAGCTTTGACAGGACAAGGCAAAACCTCAGGCTACGCCGCTTCAAAAGGAGGAGTTCTTGGATTGACGAGAGAATGGGCAGTTGACCTGATAAAATATGGCATTAGATCTAACGCCATTATCATTGCTGAAAGTTGGACACCTGCCTATGATACTTGGATCAAAACATTAGAGGATGGTGAAGAGAAATTAAAATCCATCGTAAAGAAAATACCACTAGAGAACCGAATGACGACAACTCAGGAAATAGCGGACACTTGTTTATTCACTATTTCAGAAAGGTCTTCCCATACAACAGGGCAATTTATTACGGTAGATGGAGGCTATGTTCATTTGGATCGTTCATTATTGACCGAGTAGCGTATAATACATCAGCCAACTAAAACCTATTATGGAAAACGTAAACAAAATACCGGTAGTCTCAAAACAAGTTCTACTCCCTTTTATCTTGATAACTTCATTATTCGCACTTTGGGGATTTGCAAATGATATTACCAATCCTATGGTATCGGCGTTTAAAAAGATATTGGAATTGAACAATACCCAGGCATCTTGGGTGCAAATGGCTTTTTATGGCGGTTACTTTACTATGGCTTTCCCGGCAGCTATCTATGTAAAAAAGTACTCCTATAAGAAAGGAATTATTTTGGGATTGGTTTTATATGCAATAGGCGCATTATTGTTTTATCCTGCTGCTGCCTATGAAGAATTTGGATTTTTCTTAGCGGCCTTATACATTTTGACTTTTGGATTGGCCTTTCTAGAAACCACTGCCAATCCATTTGTATTGTCCATGGGGCATGAAAAAACGGCCACACGAAGATTAAATCTTGCCCAAGCATTTAATCCAATTGGTGCATTAACAGGTTTATTTGTTGCCCAAACCTTTATTTTAGGTTCGTTGCAATCCGATGATGTAGATGCCCAAGGGAATGTCATATATGATACGCTATCAGAGACTGCGAAAACTGCGGTAAGAGCATCTGACCTTATGGTAGTTCGAAACCCCTATGTAATACTTGGATTGTTTGTATTGTTTATGCTTGTGCTTATCGCAATTGTAAAAATGCCAGAAAAGAAAGAAGGGGATGGGGGCTCCGTTGGAAGCGCTGTAAAACGTCTTTTTAAGAGCAAGAAATTTGTTGAAGGCGTTATTGCTCAAATGTTCTATGTAGGGGCACAGATAATGTGTTGGACTTATATCTACCAATATGCCGAAACATTGGGAATTGATAATAGAAGTGCTGTCACCTATGCCTATTGGGCATTGATTTTATTTTTGATAGGTCGTTGGATAGGCACTTATTTATTGAAATATGTGAGCTCAGGTAAACTGTTAATGTATTTTGCTTTGGGTGCAATGGCATTTACAATTGGGGCCATATTTATTGAAGGTATGACAGGTTTGTATTCTTTAGTGGGTATTTCTCTATGTATGTCCTTGATGTTCCCGACCATATATGGTATTGCATTGGAAGGTGTTGGTGAAGATGCAAAATTTGGTGCAGCCTTTCTGGTTATGGCCATTGTAGGTGGTGCAATTATGCCAGTGCTGCAAGGTTCCATATTAGACTTTGGAGGTTCTGGTTATACCGATATTGAGATTCTTGGTGTACCTGAAGTTAATTTTTCATTTGTATTACCCCTTATTTGCTTTTTGGTTGTTGCTACTTATGGTTACAGAACCTTCAAAATTCATAATAAATAAAAGTGTTTATGATATGGATCTGAAAAGAATTTGCTATTCCTGCGATTTAAAGGATAATCCCAATTTGATAGCTAAGTATAAGGAATACCAACTAGATGAAAATTCTCCTCATATAAATAGTCATAATCAGTATTTTGTTTTTCAAATTATTAAAATTGAAACCTTAGTATTATTCTGTTTATAATATTCTATTGAGGTCGTATATGACTTATATCCAATGGGTCATTCAGTTCCTTTTGTAGTTGCAATAAATCCAAATAGAGCATATCAATTTTTTCCTGATATTCAGACTTATCCGCTAAATCATACATTTCTTCAGGATCATTGACCATATCAAACAATAATAATTTTTTCAATTTAGGATATACCATTAATTTAAATCCATCTTTTCTAATCATGCGTTGTGTACTCACATATCCGCCATAAATAGCATCATAGTAACTTTTGGTCCTATTACCGTTAACAAAATCCATGATACTGTTGAAATAAACATAACCTGGTTTATCAACTCCGGCCAAATCCAAACTGGTAGCCATAGCATCTTGTAAATATATATCGGCATTTACCTTGTTACCTTTTGGGACATTTGGTCCAACAATCATAAACGGTGGTCGAATACTATGATCAAATTGTGATTGTTTACCCAATAATCCATGACGCCCCATGGCCAAACCATGATCTGATGTGAAAATGATATACGTATTATCCATTTTACCACTAGCGTCCAATTCATCCAAAATTGCCCCAATCTGATCATCTAAATGTGTAATCAGTGCGTAATATTCTTTAATATGGGTTTTGGTCGCATATTCCGTTCTAGGAAAAGGAGCCAATGCCTCATCCCTTAGTCCGGGACCATTACCTATGCTGTCTTTATAAGGATACATGGGCAGCCAACTTTTTGGTAAGCTAATCTTCTCTAACGGATACATATCCAAATATTCTTGTGGGGCCTGTCTTGGATCGTGCGGCGCATTGAAGGCCAAATACATAAAGAAAGGCTCGTCCTTGACTTTTGCCTGTTCTATAAAACCAATGGCATCATCTTTTAAAACCTCACTCCAGTGTTTACCCCCTACCCAAAAGCCCCCAAATTTTTTATCGGTTGGCGACCATGTAGTATCTTTTTCGCTTAATGGGCGATTATATCCTATTGTTCTTATTTCTTCATTGGACTTTCCATTTTTTATCATTTCATTGATGGCAGGAATTTTGCCTCCATGACCCCATGAATCCCATGGCATTCCACGACGGACATTGGTCACATTCTGAAAAACCGAGGTTGCAGGAGCATCAACATGCCATTTACCGGTCATATAAGTTTCATAACCTGCTCTTTCCATTAATTTTCCCCATGTCTTATCCATTTCCCGACCGTTTATCCAGCCTTGTCTAAATGTATTCGCATCCCAAACACTTCGACCAGATATTATCATAGCCCTTGATGCCACGCAAACGGCGCCATTCCAAGCGCCCATATTATAAGCATGTGTAAAAGTTGTACCCGCTTTCACCAATTTATCCAGGTTTGGTGTAATCACCTCCTCATTACCCAAAGCGTTAATAGCCGTATGTGTCATATCATCCGCAAATATGAAAACAATATTAGGTTTGGATGGTTCTTGCTTCTCTCCGGTCTTGCAACCTATAACCAACGTAATAATGGCTAATGTCAAGATTCTTTTCATTTTTCTATAATTTTTCAATTTGCACAAGCAAAACATTCATTACAGCTTATATAGGGCATGATAACGACCTTATCACCAGGCTTGATTACCTGAATAGGCATTCAGATCGGTGCCACAAATACCTACTTTATTGATTCGTAAAATTGCCTCCCCTATTACTTTTACCTGTTCATCTTTTTCTTTAAGAATCAATTCTCCTGGTTTTTCACAAACAATGTATTTCATTTTGCAATTAAAATTTGAAATTGAAAAGAATGCACCATCAAGATGTGCTCCTAAACTAAAAAAAACTAATTCAAATAACTATTATATATAAGTATTAGTTATTTCAAATGCATGGGCAAAGTTTCCATTTTTGAGAAAGGAATTGAATTTTAATAAGTGCTTTTAATTCATTATATCTTATATTTAAAAAGAGAAAAAAATGTCTACAGTGAGAGATTTATCCAAAGTTCACGGATTAGTTTCCGATTTTTTTGAATGGCCTCAGTCACCTAAAGAATGGGAACAATATAAATTAAGTGATGAACAAATTTCCTTTTTTCATGAGAATGGCTATTTATCCAATATAAAACTACTGGAAGAATGGCAAGTAGATCAATTAAAGGCCGAGCTTGACGAAATTCAGGACCCCAAGCACCCGGCTCATGAATTTTTTTATGAATTTCATTCCAATGAATCGTTAGACCCCAATAAGGTTATATTTCATTCCTTAGGCCATTGGCGAATTACCCCGGGTTTTCACGATGTGAACTGGAACCCTGCTTTTTTAATGGCTGCAAGTCAGTTGTTGGGCGATAGATCTGTGCGTTTTTGGCACGATCAATTATTTTGTAAACCCGCAAAACATGGGGGCGTAGTAGCTTGGCATCAAGATTATTCCTATTGGACCAGAACCATTAAAATGCAACATTTAACCTGCTGGACCGGATTGGATGATGCTACTATAGAAAATGGTTGTTTACATTATATTCCGAAAAGTCACAAATGGGGATTATTGGACAAACCTATGCTAACAGGACCAATGGATGAGTTTAAAGCGTATTTAAGCGATGTGCAAAAAGAGGAATTCAAAAAAGCAAAAGCCATTGAGATGAATAAAGGATTTGGAACATTCCATCATCCTTTAATGGTTCATGGGTCTTATGCCAACAGCTCAGAAAACTCACGAAGGGCATTTGTATTGAACGTTTTTGCAGATGGTACGGTTTCCAATACTAGCGAACCTTTATTGAATGGTGTGCCAGCAATACCAAAAGGACAAGAAATGCAAGGCCAATTTTTCCCATTATTATTTGATAGAAATTCATCCATTATATAATGAAGTTCTTCTTAGTTTAGCTAAAAATTAATATTTAAAATCTAAAATATGCAACCTATTGAACAGCGGGCCATGACGTCTGAATTGATTAAAAAAATAGATGATGCAGGTATTATTGCCGTTTTGATCATTGATGATGTAAAACATGCCGTTCCTGTTGCTAGGGCTCTTCTGGCTGGTGGTGTTGATGTCATTGAATTAACGCTTCGTACTCCCGCTGCTATGGAATCTGCCAAAGCAATTAAAAAAGAAGTTCCTGAAATGTCTCTAGGATTTGGCACCGTTTTGACGGTAGACCAGGTGAAGGCCGTTATTGATGTTGGAGCCGATTTTGCGGTATCTCCAGGTTGTAATCCCAAAATAATCAGGGAAGCGCAGAAACAAGGACTTTCTTTTGCACCTGGAATCATGACACCTACCGATATTGAAATGGCTCTAGAGGAAGGTTGTCGCATTCTTAAATATTTTCCAGCTGAAACTTCAGGAGGAATGAAACATTTAGAGAGTATTTCTGCGCCCTATAATTATCTGGGATTAAAATTTATTCCTTTAGGAGGATGTAATATTAACAATGCACCTAGTTATTTGCAGTCTGATTTGATTACTGCTATCGGTGGAACTTGGGTTGCAAAACGGCTATTGATTCAATCTGAGGATTGGAGCGCTATTACCAATAATGCAAAAGAAATTAGAAACCTAATCACAAAAATCAGGTCTTAAGACCATGTATCTAGAAACTATGAAGAAAGTAGTAACCTTTGGAGAGATAATGGGCCGTTTGGCCTCACCAGCGAATTTGCGATTACGACAAACTCGGGAATTTGAAGTTACTTATGCTGGCGCAGAAGCTAGTGTAGCCACTTCTATATGTAATTTCGGCGGAAAAGCGAGATACGTTACGGCGTTACCAAAACATGCCTTGGGAGAAGCGACAATGGATTCGTTACGCGCGGTAGGAATCGATACAGATTATATTTTACGCACCGATGAAGGCCGTCTTGGGCTTTACTTTTTGGAAACAGGTGCCAATCAAAGACCTAGTAATGTAATATATGATCGAGCAGATTCCGCTATTGCAATTACTCCCTCTGACAAGTATGATTGGGAAAACATATTCGATGATGCACAATGGTTACACTTAAGTGGTATAACCCCGGCTCTATCTAAAAATGCTGCCGAAGCAACCCTAGTAGCTGCACAGAAGGCAAAAGAAGCAGGTGTATCTGTTTCTATTGATTTGAATTTCCGAGGCAAGCTATGGAATTGGGATCTAAACTATTCCTCCAAAGAATTGGCTCAAAAAACAATGCGAGGCATTTTGCCATTTATTGATGTGGTTGTAGGGAATGAGGAGGACTGTCATGATGTATTGGGAATTCAGGCAGGTGATACCGATGTGCACTCCGGTACACTGGATACCTCCCGTTATCCAGACGTTGCGCGTCAAGTTGCAAAGCAATTTCCGAATGTTGGCAAAGTAGCGATTACGCTTCGCGAAAGCATTTCGGCAAGCCACAATAATTGGGGAGCCATGCTTTTCGATGTTGCGACCGACACACCTTCTTTTGCGCCTTTGGATGAAAATGGCAATTACAATCCTTATCAAATAAGGAATATTGTTGATCGTGTTGGTGGTGGTGATGCTTTTGCAGGCGGATTGATCTTCGCCCTAACAACGCCCGAATTAAGCCAGATGCAAACAGCGGTAAACTATGCGGTTGCCGCCTCATGCTTAAAGCATTCTATAAAAGGAGACTTTAACTATTCCACTCGTGAAGAAGTTGAGCGATTAATGGGCGGTAATGCATCGGGAAGAGTAGTTAGATAAAAATTGAAATGAATACAAGCAAAAGAACAGCAATCTGTATTTTTCTGGTTCTAGGCCTCTTTGGATGTTCACCTGAAAAGAAAGAACAGCATAAGCCACCTAATATTATTTGGCTAATGGCCGAAGACATCAGTTTAGATTTAGCCTGCTATGGTATGAAAGCAGTTAAAACACCGAACTTAGACCAAATGGCGCTTGAGGGAATGCGTTTCAACAACACCTATGTGACCAACCCCATTTGTTCACCTAGTCGTTCCGCAATGATGGTCGGAGTACATCAAGTCAAAACAAATACACATAACCATCGAAGTAATCGTAGTGTTCCATTGTCTGAGCCTTACATGCCTTTTACAAAACTCCTGAGAGATGCTGGATACACTACAATTTTAGGTCATCATAATGTTCGCGGAAAAGGTCGCAAGACCGATGTCAATTTTAAGCACAAACCAGTTGGGGAATGGAATGGCAAAGACAAATTTGGCCTCTTTGATAAGTTTGACTCTATCAACCCGGCGGATACTCCATTCTTCGCACAGATACAATTAAATGTAACTCATCGTGGTGACTGGTGGAATGAAATCCGTGCGCAATCGAAGCATCCTGTAAATCCTGATTCTGTAGAATTGCCACCATATTATGCAGACCATCCTACGGTTCGGTTGGACTGGGCAAAGTATTTGGACACCATGGAATATATGGATGATGAAGTTGGAATGTTATTTCAGGAACTGGAAGAAAAAGGATTGGCTGAAAACACGGTAGTTATTTTTATTGGAGACAACGGAAGATGTAATTTAAAAGGTAAAGGCTATTTGCACGACCCAGGGCTAAGAATTCCTTTCCTTATGAAATGGCCTAAAGGAATCAAGCCAAATCAAGTCCGTGATGAAGTTGTAAGTGCTACTGATATTACAGCAACAATTATAGATTTGGCGGGAGTTCAAATCCCTGAATACATGACAGGAATGTCTGTTTTATCGGAAGATTTTAATCGAAAAGAAGTTTACGCTGCACGTGATTTATGGGATGAGGTTGAAGAAAAATCCCGAGCCGTAACTGATGGTAAATGGAAGTATATTCGAAATGATAAACCTGAAATTCCATGGGAAACGGGGCAGGCCTATTTGGAATTCTATCGCCCTGCTGTGCACGTTATGCGGACATTAAAAAAGGAGGGGAAGCTGAATGATGAACAAAAACAGTTCTTTTCAGATTCAAAACCTGAGGAAGAACTATATGATGTACAGAAAGACCCATTTGAATTGAACAACCTAGTCGATAATGCCGAATTTGTTTCCGTTCTTGAAGCAATGAGGGCCAAAACTGAGAGTTACGATATGACAATGCATCCGGTTAGCGATGTGTACAATCCTGTGCATCCTAGCGCGGTTGATTTGTTAGAATGGGTGAAAACCGAAAAACCTGAACTGTATCAAGAGATGTTGGCTGGTGTGGAAATAGGTTTTCAGGACTTGACACAAGAATATAAAAAATTGAATAAGACTATTAAGTAAATATGAATACAAATAGAATTTACAGCCTTTTAACTATTAGTTTTTTACTGCTTTTAGCATCCTGTAAACAAGAACAAAAAACTGTTGAAAAATCAGAAGAACAATCCAAACCGAACATCGTCATTATTTATGCAGATGATCTAGGATACGGGGAAATGGGCGTCTATGGGGCAACGGAATTAAAAACTCCTAATCTGGACAAACTTGCCAATGGAGGCATACGTTTTACCAATGGATACGCATCTTCTGCAACCTGTACGCCCAGTCGGTATGCCTTGCTGACGGGCACATATCCTTGGCGGAATAAGCGTGCGAAAATCCTACCGGGAACGGCATCTTTAATTATTGATACCGCCCAATCCACGATTCCGAAAATGTTAAAAAAACAGGGGTATCATACCGGAATAGTTGGAAAATGGCACCTAGGCTTAGGAAGCGGAAATATAAATTGGAACGAGCGCATCACCCCTGGACCTAACGAAGTTGGTTTTGATTACAGTCATATTTTGGCAGCAACTCAAGACAGGGTTCCCACGGTCTATATTGAAGATGGGCATGTCGTAAACCTTGACCCGAACGACCCGATTGAGGTCAATTATCAAGAGAATTTTGAAGGAGAGCCAACGGGCTTGGAAAATCCCGAAATGCTAAAGATGAAATGGCATCACGGACACAATAATAGTATCGTAAACGGAATTCCACGTATCGGATTCATGAAAGGTGGTGAGGCTGCCAAGTGGGTTGATGAAGATATGGCGGACTACTTTCTGGTGGACGCACAGGAGTATGTAAAAAAACATAAAGAAGAACCGTTTTTCTTGTATTATGCTTTACAACAGCCTCATGTACCTCGAACTCCGCATGCACGTTTTGTAGGTTCTTCGGGAATGGGTCCAAGAGGTGATGTAATTGTTGAGGCCGATTGGATGGTTGGCGAATTCATAAAAACCTTGGAAGCCGAAGGATTGTTGAAAAACACGCTCATCGTGTTTTCAAGTGACAACGGTCCGGTTGTAAATGATGGTTATTATGATGATTCCGTAGAAAAATTAGGTAATCATAAACCTGCTGGTGACCTCAGAGGAGGAAAATATAGCTTGTTCGAGGCGGGAACGAGAGTTCCATTTTTCACTTATTGGAAAGGCAAAATCAGTCCTGGTGTATCTGATGCCATGGTCTCTCAATTGGATTTGTTTTCTTCTCTCGCTGCATTAGTAGGAAGTAATGAAAGTACAGATGATAGTAAGGATTTATTGGATGTCCTGATGGGAATATCTGAAGAAGGTCGCACAGAGATGGTTATTGAAGCTACTTCTAGAACAGCATTCAGAAAAGGCGATTGGGCTATGATTCCTCCTTATGAAGGTCCTGCAATTAACAAGCAGGTAAATATAGAGTTGGCCAATGCGTCTGACTACCAATTGTACAATTTAAAAGAAGATATTAGTCAACAAAACAATCTCGCAAAAAGCAATTCTGAAAAGCTTCAAGAAATGATTGCAGGGTACGAAGCAATTCGTGGAACCGAAAATACCAAAATCCAGCAGCTAAAACTAAAATAAAAACAACATAAGGAGTCTTATCATTCTAAAAACCAAAAAAACTCTCAATTTCTTGAGAGTTTTTAGCGGTCTGGACGGGATTGTTTTCTCGGTTTCACCTCAAAAACGGCCCAAGGTTGGTCCTGCAACCATGTACGCCCTAAGCCAACTGTGTTGGCTGGTTCTTTTTCCATTTCTCTGACTTGGAAAGTCAGCTTTCCGGCTTTAAATGAAAAAAGTCCCATATACATTTGTATAAAGGACTTTTCTTGTTGCGGTCTGGACGGGACTCGAACCCGCGACCCCCTGCGTGACAGGCAGGTA
>CAZYQR010000076.1:0-10257 GCA_964649755.1 uncultured Maribacter sp.
CATGTATTCGCTCATGTCAATACGTATTAAAGCATCTTCAGAATCGAAAAGTTCCTTGGCCAAAACTTTGGCAAGTTGGGTTTTACCAACCCCGGTCTGACCTAAGAATATAAATGAACCTATAGGTTTGTTCGGGTCTTTTAATCCGGCACGGTTTCGTTGAATCGCCTTGGCTACTTTTGATACGGCTTCGTCCTGCCCAATAACGTTTGCTTTAATGAGTTCTGGCAATTCTGCTAGTTTGTTGCTTTCTGTTTGAGCTATCCTATTTACCGGGATGCCACTCATCATAGAAACAACATCGGCAACATTATCCTCTGAAACTTCTTCTTTATGTAACCTACTGTCCTCTTCCCATTTTTCTTGGGCAACAGCTAATTCTTTCTCCAATCTTTTTTCATCATCACGCAATTTGGCAGCCTCCTCGTACTTTTGTTTTTTGACTACGCTATTCTTCAGCTCTCGAACTTCCTCTAGTTCTTTTTCAAGCTCCAAAATCTGTTTTGGTACATCCATATTAACAATATGAACCCTAGAGCCAGCTTCGTCCAAGGCATCAATGGCCTTATCCGGTAAAAATCTGTCTGTCATGTACCTATTGGTCAATTTTACACAAGCGATAATAGCCTCATCTGTATACTCAACATTATGATGTTCTTCGTATTTTCCTTTTATATTTTGAAGAATTTCGATGGTCTCCGTTACGGAAGTCGGTTCAACAATAACCTTTTGGAACCTTCGCTCCAAAGCACCATCTTTTTCTATATACTGCCTATACTCATCTAAAGTAGTTGCACCAATACATTGAATCTCCCCTCTTGCCAAGGCAGGTTTGAACATATTTGAGGCATCCAGACTTCCGGTAGCTCCACCAGCTCCAACAATGGTGTGGATCTCATCAATAAAAAGAATAACTTCATCATTCTTCTCTAATTCATTCATGACCGCTTTCATGCGTTCTTCAAATTGTCCACGGTACTTTGTTCCGGCGACAAGTGATGCCAAATCCAATGTGACAACGCGCTTGTTATAAAGGATCCTGGAAACTTTTTTGTTTATAATACGTAATGCCAAACCTTCAGCAATGGCACTTTTGCCAACTCCAGGTTCGCCAATTAATAACGGGTTGTTCTTTTTTCGTCTACTTAAAATCTGTGAAACTCTTTCGATTTCTTTTTCACGACCTACAACAGGGTCTAATTTATTCTCTTCGGCCATTTGAGTGAGATCCCTGCCAAAATTGTCCAAGACCGGAGTCTTGGATTTTTTGTTTCCTTTTTGACTTGATGAAGCGCCGAAAGTACTTTCCTTACCCTCATTGGCATCATCAGAATCGCTTGGGAAAGATTCGGAAGTCGGCGAATCAACGATGTCATCATCGCTGGTAATCATAAATTTAAATTGTTCTTTTACCCCATCATAATCAACTTTAAGTTTGTGAAGTAATTTGGTAGTTGGGTCATTTTCATTTCTGAGAATACACAACAACAAATGCGCAGTGTTTATTGAAGAACTCTGAAAAAGTTTTGCTTCTAAAAAAGTTGTTTTTAAAGCACGTTCTGCCTGTCTAGTTAAATGTAGGTTCTTTTTATCTTTTTGAACACCACTTGGGTTAGGGTTAGACGGACTTAGAATTTCCACTTTTCTTCGTAAGTGGTCCAAGTCTACTTCTAACGCATCCAAAATGCTGATTGCCTTGCCATTTCCATCACGCAAAAGCCCTAGCATCAAATGTTCAGTACCAATAAAATCATGGCCCAATCGTAGTGCCTCTTCCTTGCTATAAGCAATTACATCTTTTACCCTTGGTGAAAAATTATCATCCATATATTATCCTTATCATCCATAAAATTAGTAAAACTATACCAATCTAGATCAAATACCATACCTATAATCGATAAACATGTCGTAAATGACGAAAAAAGCCCCGAATTACAAAATAATTAACATGGAAATTATCAACTAAAATAGCTATATAAAGTGTTAATAAATTCTTTTATAAAGTGTTTGATATGTGCTTTAAAAGCTATGAATTTACGTATATTGCCTTGTTTTTTTAAACAAATTAAATAGATAAAATTATAGAATGGCAGAAGGAGAAAAATTGATTCCTATTAACATAGATAAGGAAATGAAGTCTGCTTACATTGATTATTCAATGTCGGTCATTGTGTCACGTGCCTTGCCCGATGTCAGGGACGGTTTAAAACCGGTACATAGAAGGGTTCTATACGGTATGCACGAATTGGGTGTTCGTTCGAACAGTGCCCATAAAAAATCTGCACGTATTGTTGGTGAGGTTTTAGGTAAGTACCACCCACATGGCGATACTTCTGTTTATGATTCGATGGTGCGTATGGCACAGGAATGGAGTTTGAGATATATGTTGGTAGATGGGCAGGGTAACTTTGGGTCTATTGATGGCGATAGCCCAGCAGCTATGCGTTACACTGAGGCCCGTATGCGCAAGATAGCTGATGATATGTTGGCTGATATAGATAAGGATACTGTTGACCATCAGTTGAACTTTGATGATTCTTTACAAGAACCTACGGTTCTACCAACTAGAATTCCAAATTTATTGGTAAACGGAGCCTCGGGAATTGCCGTTGGTATGGCCACTAATATGCCGCCACACAATCTGTCGGAAGTTGTTGATGGCACGGTTGCTTATATAGAAAATAATGATATTGAGATTGATGAACTGATAACACATATTAAGGCTCCGGATTTCCCGACTGGTGGCATAATTTATGGGTATGATGGTGTTAAGGAAGCTTTTCATACCGGTAGGGGAAGAGTGGTAATGCGTGCCAAGGCAACTTTTGAAGAAGTACAGGGACGTGAATGTATTATTATAACCGAAATTCCTTATCAAGTCAATAAAGCAGATATGATCAAAAAAACTGCTGATTTGGTCAATGAAAAGAAAATTGAAGGTATATCTACCATTCGCGATGAATCCGATAGAAAAGGTATGCGCATCGTATACATTCTTAAAAGAGATGCCATTCCGAATATCGTCCTTAATACACTTTATAAATACACTGCATTACAATCATCATTTAGTGTTAACAATATTGCTCTAGTCAATGGTAGGCCACAAATGTTGAACGTTAAAGAGATGATCCATTATTTCGTGGAGCATAGACATGAGGTTGTTGTAAGAAGAACCAGATTCGACCTTAAAAAGGCAGAGGACAGGGCGCATATCCTTGAAGGTTTAATTATAGCTTCAGATAATATTGATGAGGTTATCGCCATCATTAGGGCATCTTCAAATGCTGATGAAGCAAGGGAGAACTTGATGGAACGATTTAAATTGACAGAGATTCAAGCCAAGGCCATTGTTGAAATGAGGCTTCGTCAACTTACTGGTCTTGAACAAGATAAATTACGTTCTGAGTACGAAGAGGTTATCAAAACCATTGCTGATTTAAAAGACATCTTAGACCGAAAAGATCGTAGAATGCAAATCATTAAAGATGAGCTTCTAGAAGTAAAAGATAAATATGGTGATGAAAGGCGTTCAGAAATAAACTTCGCAGGTGGTGATTTGAGTATAGAGGATATGATTCCTGATGAACAAGTAGTGATCACAATATCACATGCGGGTTATATTAAAAGAACTCCGCTGACTGAATACAAGACCCAAAATAGGGGTGGTGTTGGTCAGAAAGCATCATCGACAAGGAATGAAGATTTCTTAGAGCATTTATTTGTGGGAACCAACCATCAATATATGTTGTTCTTTACGCAAAAAGGCAAGTGTTTCTGGATGCGTGTTTATGAGATACCTGAAGGTAGTAGAACATCGAAAGGAAGAGCGATACAGAATTTGATAAACATAGAACAAGATGACAAGGTCAAGGCATTTATCTGTACACAGGATCTTAAAGATGAAGATTATGTCAATAATCACTATGTGATAATGGCCACTAAAAAGGGTACAGTTAAGAAAACTTCATTGGAACAATATTCAAGACCTCGCCAAAACGGTATTAATGCCATTGGTATTCGAGAAGATGATGAATTATTGGAGGCAAAACTAACCACGGGTACAAGCCAAATTTTCCTTGGACTAAAATCAGGAAAGGCCATTAGGTTTGAAGAAGGAAAGACGAGACCTATGGGTCGTAATGCTTCAGGGGTTCGTGGCATACGGTTGGCCGATGATAATGATGAGGTAATAGGAATGGTTTCTGTACATGATTTTGATGAAGAAATTCTTGTAGTATCTGAAAACGGATTTGGTAAGCGCTCAAGCATCGATGACTATAGAATTACGAATCGAGGAGGTAAAGGAGTTAAAACCATTTCCATTACAGAAAAGACAGGTGGTTTAGTAGCTATCAAAAATGTATCTGATTCCGATGATCTTATGATAATCAACAAATCTGGAATAGCTATTCGTATGAGCGTTGAAGACTTGCGTGTAATGGGTAGAGCTACACAGGGGGTTAAATTAATAAATATCAAAGGTAGTGATAGCATTGCGGCGGTTGCCAAAGTGATGAAAGATGACGAAGCGGTTGAAGAAGTTGACATCTTGGATATTGAGGTAGATGCAGAAGATGGCACGGCTCTTGATAATGGAAGTACGGACGAAACAAAAGAATAATCATTAAACACTAATATTTTAATTAAATCGAAATGAAAACTAAAATTTTAATCCTTGCAGCAATGTCCTTTACAATGATTGGCTTTGCTCAAAAAAATGAGATAAAAGCAGCAGATAAAGCCCTTAAAGGAGGTGATGCTGCAGGAGCTAAAAGCTCTCTTGAAGCTGCCGCTGGAGTAATATCCGCAGCTGATGTAAAAGTTCAGGCACAATATCATTTCCTTCGCGGAAAAATATATGCCGATTTGGCCAAAAAAGGCGATAATAGTGCTTTTGACACTGCGATTTCTTCTTTCAAAAAAGCAGATGAAATTGAAGTTGCTAGTGGTAAAGCAAAGTATGGAAAAGAAATCAAGGATCATTTGGCAACAATAGCAGGTGATTTAGTGAATTCTGCTGTAGAAGATAATAAGAACAAGAAATTTAAAGAGGCTGGAGAAAAGCTCTATTTGAGTTATACGCTTAGCCCGAAGGATACTATTTATCTGTATTATGCCGCTAGTAGCGCGGTTAATGGCGGTGATTATGATCAGGCATTAGGCTATTATAGCGAACTTAAGGAAGTAGGCTATGATGGTGGTGGAATGGAATATAAGGCCACAAATGTTGCCACTGGAGAGGTTGAAGTTATGGATAAGGTTCAAAGAGATTTGATGGTGAAATCAGGAACCTATACCGATCCTCTTGATGACAAAACACCTTCAAAATCTGCGGAAATTATTAAGAATATTGCACTTATATACACCCAATTAGGGCAGGACGATAAGGCCTTGGAGGCCTATAGTGCGGCAAGAGCCAATGATCCAAATGATGTAAACTTAATTTTAAATGAAGCAAATTTACATTACAAATTAGGGGATAAGGAGAAATTTAAATCATTGATGTCAGAAGCTGCTACCGTTGCTCCTGATAATGCAGATTTACATTACAATATTGCTGTAATTAATATGGAGCAAGGTAATATTGAAGAAGCAAGAACCGCTTATAAAAGAGCTTTGGAAATTAATCCTGGATATACCAATGCACAATTGAATCTTTCTACAACTTATGTTAATGAAGGTAACGGACTTATTGATGAAATGAATTCTTTAGGAAACTCTAGAGCCGATATTGAACGTTATGATGAATTAAAGAAACAAAAAGATGCTTTTTTCAAGCAGGGAGCTATGGTTTTAGAGGATGCTTTAAAAAGCAATCCTGACAATCAAGGTCTTTTGACACAATTAAAAAATATCTATGGCGCCATGGGCGACAATGAGAATTTCATGAGATTGAAAAAGATCTTAGGAGAATAATCAATCGATACAAATAACAATAAAGCCCTGACCTTATCGTCGGGGCTTTTTTATATGATTTGTTTTATGACACGAAGTTGGTGTGTATAGTTCCTGGTATCAATATTGAAAATGCCGGTATGATCAATACGGTCTATCCTTACTTTACCATGAACATGAATAATGTAGTTGTTATCCATTATGATTCCTACGTGATCAATTATTCCTTCGTTATTGTCAAAAAAAGCCAAATCCCCAGCTTCACTTTCCTCTATAAAGCTTAATGCAGTGCCTTGTGTAGCCTGTTCTGCAGTATTTCTAAGTAATTTATATCCGTTTATTCTATATACCATTTGAGTAAATCCAGAGGCATCGATACCAAAAGGTGTTTTGCCACCCCATAAATAGGCTGTATTTAAATAAAGAAGTGCAGTATTAATTAGATGGGGTTTTTCCTGTTTTGATGAAATTAAATTTCCTTCATGTACATGTTTAGTTGTTTTATGAAATACCGAACCTAGTACTATAGGTAAGAGGTTGCTTTTATTCATTTCAACAAATGAAACCAAATCAACCGTATGTTCAGGAGAATTATCATTGTGTAATATGGCATACTCGTTTTCATCGATTAAGATAATCTGTAGATTTTGCACCCAGCCCTCACAATTGTCAAAAGCGACACGGATTTTACTCCAATTCTTGCGTTGTTCCAACACTTTGAAATGTTCCCCATATAATAATTGCGACACCATTTCGGCAGTTTCATCTGCGTTGGATCTAATTGGAACAATGCTTAATTGGCAAATACCGTATTGCATAGAATAAATAAAGCTACATTAGTTTCTTTCCAGAATAATGGCAGAAGCTCCACCGCCCCCATTGCAAATTGCGGCAGCACCAATTTTGGCATTTTGCTGTTCTAGAACATTCAGCAGGGTTATTATTATTCGGGCACCGGAACAACCAAGGGGATGGCCTAAAGATACCGCCCCACCATGCACATTTACGTTAGCGTCATTCAATCCAAGTAATTTCATGTTGGCGAGACCAACTACAGCGAATGCTTCGTTAAATTCAAAAAATTCCACATCATTAATAGATATTCCTGCTTTATCAAGAGCTTTGGGCAATGCTTTTGCTGGTGCTGTGGTAAACCATTCAGGTTCGTGCGCTGCATCGGCATAACTTTTAATTGTGGCCAGTGGTGTAAGATTCAATTCTTTCGCTTTTTCGGCACTCATTAATACTATAGCTGCGGCACCATCGTTGATTGTTGAGGCATTTGCTGCAGTGACCGTACCATCTTTAGTAAATGCAGGCCGTAGTGCTGGTATTTTTTCGATTTTCACGTTCTTGTATTCCTCATCTTCAGAAACTATGATCGGTTCTCCTCTTCGCTGTGGAACTTCTACTGGAACTATTTCATTGGCAAATTTACCTTTGCTCCAAGCATCTTCAGATCTTTGGTACGATTGTATGGCAAAATTATCTTGATCTTCCCTACTAAAATTATGTTCAACAGCACAGGCATCTGCACAAACACCCATCGCATTTTGATCATAAACATCTACTAAACCATCTTTTTGCATGCCATCTATCAATGATGTGGGTCCAAATTTTTGCCCAGTTCTCAGGTACAAATAATGGGGAATAAGACTCATGTTTTCCATGCCTCCAGCAACGGCGATCGAGATATCACCAAGAGCAATTGCTTGAACAGCTTGCATTGTGGCCTTCATACCTGAAGCGCAAACCTTGTTAACTGTAGTACAGGGAACTGTATTCGGTATTCCAGCAAAAATGGCAGCTTGTCGTGCAGGAGCCTGACCGGTGCCTGCTTGAACAACATTGCCCATCAAGACTTCATCAACGAGTTTAGGGTCTAGTTTAATTTTATCCAGAGCACCTTTTATGGCTGTCGCACCCAATTTTGGGGCAGGAATTGTTGAAAGTGAACCCATAAAACTACCAATAGGTGTTCTAACCGCCGAAACTATAACAACCTCTTTCATATGTACATTTTTATGATGTAGCGAAATTAATAAATTAAAGTGCAATCAAAATGAATGTTACGGCAAAAGGTCTATTATATTTTCTATTTTTGAAGATAGATATGAATTAGATACATACTCTTTGGAAAAGCTATATAAAAACCAATCCCTTATTTATAAATACTTCCTTTACGCTGTATCTATTTTTTGCATTGTTTTCTTCTTTCCTAAAGGAGGCAAATTCAAGTACGAATTTCAAAAAGGTAAACCTTGGCAATACGAAAACCTATACGCACCTTTTGACTTTTCAGTACAGAAGACTGCCGAGGAAATTGCCTCTGAAAGACAAAAGATTACTAAAGCCTTGTTCAATTATTATCGTTATGATGATGATATAACCAAGGAGGTTTATGAGGAATTCGATGCTAAATTTTCAGATTCGTTCAAGAATGACCAAATAAGTCCACGACAATTTTCTGCCTTAAAAAAGGCTGGACAGGATATTCTGGATAGAATTTATCAAAATGGAATTCTTCTTAAATCAAATCAAAATGAAATTGGAAATCAGATTTATCTTATAAAGCAGAATGAAGCAGATCAAATCAGTTTTGATGACTTGTATAGGATTCAAGATGTAGAGAGTGTTATAGAAAGTGTTTTAAGAGAAAGACGATTGAGTGATTTCAATACATCCTTTCAGTCACTGTTCTTTAATCTGGTTAAGCCAAATGTTGTCTATGATAGTAACCTTTCGCAAAAAGCCTTGGATGATGGACTTTCAAAAATTTCTTTAACTAGGGGGACTATTGATGAGGGTAAACTCATTATTGCTAAAGGCGAAGTTGTTGAATCGGATAATTATAAGATTCTGGAATCCTTGAAAAGTGAGTTTGAATCTGAACTTTGGGCCTCAAGTAATTATTATTTCATTTTGTCTGGGTATACAGTTTTAGTTGCCTTGGTGCTTATGATGCTCTTTCTATTCCTTAAAAAGTATAGGCCCGAAATTTTTCAAAATGGAACCAAAGTCACTTTTATTTTCATCAATATTTTACTAATGGTTTTTATAACCACCTTAGTTGTAAAATACAATGAGGCCTATGTCTTTGTTGTTCCATTATGTATTCTGCCATTAATACTTAAAACTTTTTTTGATGCAAGGCTTGGGTTATTTGTGCATGTGCTTACGGTCTTGATATTGGGTTTTGTAGTCCCCAATAGTTTTGAGTACATTTTTATACAGATTATCGCGGGTATTGTAACGATTCTTACCGTGTCAGAGCTTTACAAAAGAGCAAATCTGTTTATATCAGTAGGTCAAATTACGTTGATTTATATGGTTGGTTATTTGGCCTTTCATATAATTCAACAGGGAAATTTGGATAATATCGTTTGGTTGACCCTAGGGTTGTTTTTACTGAATGGCATGATCACACTTTTTGTACAACCATTGATATATGTTTATGAAAAGATTTTTGGTTTGGTTTCCGATGTTTCCTTATTGGAATTATCAGATACAAATTCCAAGTTGCTGAAAGAACTTTCGAATAAAGCACCAGGAACGTTTAATCACTCTTTACAAGTAGCGAATTTGGCTGAAGCCGCAGCAAATGAAATAGGGGCGAATGCTATGTTGGTTCGTGTTGGGGCGTTGTATCATGATATAGGTAAATTGGGCAATCCAAACTATTTTACAGAAAACCAAATTACGAATGTGAATCCACATGATGATCTTAAGCCTACGGCTAGCGCTAAGATTATCGTGAACCATGTTATTGAAGGAATCGAAATAGCAAGAAAAAATAATTTACCCGATAGAGTTATAGATTTTATAAGATCACACCATGGAACAACTTTGGTCTTTTATTTCTTCAAAAAACAACAGGAATCAGGGGAAGAATTCGATGAAGCAGATTTTAGATATCCTGGCCCTATGCCATTTTCTAAAGAAACAGCAATTCTTATGATGGCTGATTCAGTGGAGGCAGCTTCCAAAAGCCTTAAAAATCCCACCTTTATGATTATCGATGGATTTGTGGATAAGATAATAGGAGGGCAGATGAGTGCAAATCAGTTTTTAAATGCAAATATTACTTTTAGAGAGATTGAAACCATCAAGAAAATCTTTAAACAAAAACTTACCAATATATACCATTTAAGGGTAGAATACCCAGAATAAGTTAGTTACAGAATTCTATGTAAAAAAACATAAAAAATAGTTGCGTTCTTTCGAATGAAAAAGTACATTTGCAACCGCATTTTAAAATGCTAGTTCATTGAAAAATATAGGAGAGGTGCCTGAGTGGCCGAAAGGAGCGGTTTGCTAAATCGTCGTACCCTAACAAGGGTACCCAGGGTTCGAATCCCTGTC
>CAZYQR010000077.1:0-10068 GCA_964649755.1 uncultured Maribacter sp.
CTTGGATATTGAACAACTTGAGAAAAGGCTTGATACCAAAATCGCCCTGATCAGCACGCGACAACAAACCGGGATTGATAGGTTGAAGGAATTGATTGCCGACTACAAAAACCTATCTATTACCCCTAATTTAGATACCACGGTCATCGCCCCTGAATATTTTGAACGTTTGAGAGAGGCATTCCCCAAAGAAGATCTATATAAGCTTTGGTTGGTGATTACCCAGGATGTGAATTTTATGCCCATAGAGAAAACCTTGATTAAAGATTCAACATCCTTTGCCACTAAATCTAAATCGGAACTAAAAAGACTACAACAAAAAGAGACGATAAAAAGATATCAATTCATCAATTCAATCCTTAAAGAAACGTATTTAGTTGATGCCAAAGCGGCAAAAGGTATAAGGGCTACGCTTGATAGAATTTTGACACATAAGGTCTTTGGGTATGTAATTTTCTTTGTAATCCTGCTCACTATTTTCCAAGCCATTTATGATTGGAGTAGTTATCCAATGGATTTTATTGATGAGTCATTTGCATCGGCAAGTGAATGGGTCAAAAACACCTTGCCTGCTGGTTTGCTAACGAATTTAATAGCCGAAGGAATACTTTCAGGCATTGGAGGTATCGTAATATTCATTCCACAGATCGCCTTCTTGTTTTTGTTCATTTCTTTATTGGAAGAATCTGGCTATATGAGCAGGGTAGTGTTCTTGATGGACCGTGTTATGCGCCCATTTGGTCTAAGTGGAAAAAGCGTAGTTCCCTTAATTTCGGGAACGGCTTGTGCCATACCCGCGGTCATGGCAACCCGCACCATCGAGAATTGGAAAGAACGTTTAATCACAATACTCGTTACTCCTTTTACTACTTGTTCCGCTAGGTTACCTGTATACCTTATAATTATTGCATTGGTTATACCTGAAGGCCGTTTTTTAGGTTTAGGCTACCAGGCCTTGACCTTAATGCTCCTGTATTTAATAGGATTTGGGGCGGCCATAATTTCAGCCATGGCACTCAATAAGGTATTGAAAATAAAAAGTCGTACTTTTTTCGTGGTCGAAATGCCAAGCTACAAACTCCCTTTACTTAAAAATGTAGCCTATACGGTTTGGGAAAAAACCAAGAGTTTTGTCTTCGGTGCAGGTAAGATCATATTGGCCATATCCATCATTTTATGGTTTTTAGGTTCAAATGGCATAACCGATAATTATGAGAATTCTGAATCGATTATTGAAAATAGAATACGTACTGAAGGATTTACTTCATACAACCAAAAAAGTATAGAAAATGATCTCGCTGCTTATCAAAACGCTCTGAATGATAGTATTGCTAAAGACGTTTACCCCATTAATGCTAAACAGCTAACTGATTCAGTAAACACATTTAAGATTGTGTTGATGGAAAAAGCCAAAAATCAAGAAATTGCGAGTTACAAGCTTGAAAATTCATATATAGGAAATATGGGTAAGGCGATTGAACCAATGGTGAAACCCTTGGGATATGACTGGAAGATTGGTATAGCCTTAATTACATCATTTGCAGCCCGTGAGGTTTTTGTAAGTACATTGGCAACCATTTACAGCGTTGAGAGTGATGAGGAGGATACTATAAAACACCGTATGGCGGCAGAAGTGAATTCAGATACAAAAAAGCCCTTGTTCAATTTGGCATCTGGTATATCTCTTTTACTCTTTTATGCCTTCGCCATGCAATGTATGAGTACCCTGGCCATTGTTAAAAGAGAGACCAACTCATGGAAATGGCCTGCGGCCCAACTCGTTTTTATGAGTCTTTTTGCTTATATTGTAGCATTGATTGCTTATCAAATCCTGAATTAATATGGCACTGTTTCAAGAAATATTGGTTTATATCATCTTACTGATAGCTATCGGCTTTATCGTTAAGAAATTCTTTTTACCACGATCTCTTTTTTCCTCAAAAAAAGAATCATCCAAGATCTGTGGTGAAGAAGATTGTGGTTGCCATTGAATCTAAACTAATTGCCGCTCTCCAAACAAATTGAATAAAAAGTAACAAAAACCAATAAGGATCGTCTTCCTATTTTAAGCCAATGCTCTTAAAAAAAAGATAAATCTGTCATAAAGAAAATAAAAATGTGGCAGGCATCTTTATTACAATGCTTTAGTTTGTTGACAACTAATCAATGATAAATCATGAACAAAATTATTTTGTGGGTAATAGCTACAATAATTTCAGTTTTTTTCACTTCTGTACAGAGCCAAACCCTTAACTCTCGAATTTTGGATTCGGCTACCCAAAAACCAATTCCATATGTTACTGTTCAGCTGAAGAAAAAAGGAGTAATAACCAATGAAGAAGGGCGTTTCAGTTTTTTATTGGACCAAAACATTTCAGAAACCGATTCACTTTTTATCTCTTGCATTGGGTACGCATCAATTCACAAACCGCTAAATGAATTTTCAGAAAATGTTATCTATTTAAGTCCGAAGGCAATTGAGCTGAATCCCGTAATTGTAACGAACAAGAATTACTCTGCCGAAGAGATTATTGACTTGGTCAAGGATAATCTAGAGGGCAATTATAATACAGACCTTAGTAAGAAAAGGATGTTCCTAAGGGACTCTTATTTTCAAGACTTTAATAAAACAGACTACACTTTTTTAAAATCCACTATTAAGGAATTGAATAAAAAATTCCTGGATAGCGTATTGCGAACCTTACCAAAAAAATCTAGTTACTATACAGAAATACTGTGTGACCTCTATGTAAATAATGAAGAAGACGGCCAGAAAATGGATCTTATCAAGGCCTCTGAACTCTATGATAAAAGTAAAGAACTCGATTACACGAAACTTGAAGAAAAATTCAACGAAATAATTAAGTCGAATATTAAACGTGATTCATACTTCAAGGTAAAATCTGGATTATTCGGCACTAAAATAGATGGTGAGGATTTTGATGAAATCTTTGAATCCAAAGTAGATTCAACTGATGCAGTAGCCTTAAAAAACGAGTTGGAAGAAAAGAAAAAGAATGAAGAAGAACGTAAGACCAATTTTGCCAAGTATAGAAAACGTACAATTGTCGGAATGATGGAAGGATTGTTTTTTAAGGAGGACACCCATCTTAATTTCATTACTAAATCAAGAAAATACGATTTCAGCATAACTGACTTTACCTATATGGGCGAGGATGCGGTTTATATTCTTGATTTTGAACCTAAAGGCTCTGCTGATTACAAAGGCAGACTATATATTAATTCTGATGATTTTGCCATTATTCGCTTGGACTACGAAAATGTAAAGCCACTAAAGAAATTCAACTTGCTCGGAATTTCCATGAACCAATATATGGGCAAGGGAAAAATGATTTTCAACAAGTCTGCCAATGATAAATATGACCTTCGTTACCTTGAGCAGGAAGATGGTACACGCGTAGGTATTCGAAGACCTTTAAAGATCATTGAAAAAAACAAACACGTTAAAGGCAAAAACAAACAAAATGAACTTTCGGTCAAGTTGGATATGGCCACAGTTGGAGTAAATAAGCATGAGATCATTGTTTTTGACACTGAACCATTATCCAAAACAGCTTATGAGGCCTTTACCGAAAATAATACGGTTTTGCCAACATATATGCCTAGTTACAATCCGGAATTTTGGAAAGGATATACCATCATAGAGCCCAATCAAGCCATTAGGGAGTTTACCTCAGAAGAAGAAATTGCGAAATAGCCCTTTAAATAAAATTAGCTATAAAAGAGTAAAATAAGAGTCCCCAACCTATCACTAAAAGTAGACCACCCAAGGGTGTTATTGGGCCCAAAAATTTCATGTTCTTTCCTTTGGATTTTCCAATTACCAGGGCATATATACTAAAGGAAAACAATAGAATACCGAAGATAAAACAATAGATCATGTACTTTTCCAAGGAAGTATCCAGATTTAAATTAAAACTCAGGACCAACAATAAAATCGCATGATACATTTGATACTTGACTCCGGTTTCAAAGCTTCTTAGTTGATCATTGTCCAATGCCTTTTTTAATGCATGGGCGCCAAAGGCACCCAAAACCACTGCTAGAAAACCAAATAGTGCACCAATAACTTGAGCTATAAGAACCATCATCTATTTTAAGGGTAATATATAAATTATTTTAAGATAACATATTGATTTATAACTAAACAATTTGATACATGCCATAAATCCTTTACCTTAGATTAAGATTCAAACTCTCATGAAAAAAATATCACTTTTATTACTTGTTTTCTTTTCTATTTTGGCAATTAGTTGCGGTTCAACAAAGAATACGTCTGTTGTTAAAACAGACCTTGACAAAGAATTGATAGAAAAGAACAAAGGGAATATCTCTCTTTTAGATCGAATCAGGAAGAAGCCAGGTATTGTTATAAGAGGTGGTGTTCCTATAGTTAACAAAGCCTCTAATTCGTTTTCTGCCGGTAATCCGGAACCTCTCTATGTACTTAATTCCTATGTTGTTGGCAGTTCATTTAGATCAGTAAATCAATTGGTTGATAGCTTTAATGTAAAGGAAATAAAGGTGCTATCAGGGGCCGATGCCTCTGAATATGGGTCCAGAGGGGCCAAGGGTGTCATCATAATCATCACATATAATTAAAAGGAAGAGATAGCTGTCAACTCGTTCTCTTTTTGTTGCGCCAAATAAATTGGGGAAGTTGTGAATAGCAATTCAACCTGATTATCCCAATCCCGTGCAATATCAAAATAACTAACATTGGTTTCTGCCATTATTTCCTCGCAATCATTACAGGTATGCTTATAATCTAAAAAATGATGGGCGAATTCATGAAAGGCAACTACTTTGAGAATTTCGTTATCTAACAAAGCTGCCCAATTAATGTAGATATTATCTATGTCTCCAGCTTTATCTCTTGAGACCATACCTAATACGGTATTGTTTTCCTCTAAAGGTAAATGGCTAACGATATCTATATTTTTTAATTGGAATAGTTTTGAATGATAGTCTATGTTATATGCCTTGCAATGTTCAAAGAATTCGGTCAAGATTGGTTGCAAACGACCATCAATATCCACACTTTTCTGTGCCTGTAAATGTGAGCACATACAAATAAATCCAAGAATGAATACCAGAATACGTTTTTCCATGCTGTGAATAGATTAAGTCTTTGTCGGATTTGGTTTGATGAAAACACAATTAAACAACACCCTTAGTGAAATTCATTCTTTTTTTTAACGTATTTACTGCCTTATTATTACTAATTCATTGTTTTTTAACATAATATGAAAATGTTTTTTGTTCTCTACCAAAAAGAAAACCCGATGCTTGGTTGGCATCGGGTTTTATATTTTTCCATCTAATCTTTTCAATCGGACTCCTTGATTTTACCTTTTAAAAGAGTGAGTAATTCTTGGGTCTTTAAACTATCTGCAAAGTTTATATAGAGTTTAGATGAATCATTGTAGACTACTTTTATTTTTTGATTGGATAGATTATCAACATAAACATGTACTTTTTTATCAGTTAGTGAATCTTTGAATTCCCTAAAAAGACCCTTTTCTTTTTCAAGCGCAGAAAAACCATTAAGTCTTTCCATGGGAGGTATTTTATCTACCATGAGTACACTGTCCAATTCTGAATACTTCAACTTCTTATAATAAAACCCTGATAGTATTTTAAATTCATCGGACTCGACTTTTGTCCAGTTTTTATAATGGAGAACAAAAGCCGTAAGGCAAACTAAGACAGTAATCACAAGTATCACATTCCAAAAGGGATTTCTTTTTTTCACCTGTCTATTTGTTTTCAGTGTTCCTGTATTTGTCAAACCAGGCCAAAGTATGAGCTATTTTAGCAATTAAATTACTGGGTTTATTAGCTATCCCATGACTTGCGCCAGGAATTTCCACAAAAACAGTTTCCTTTTTTCTCAATTTAAGGGCATGATATAATTGCTTCGCTTCACTTGGTGGTGTTCTTAAATCATTCATACCTACCATTACCATAGTAGGGGTCTCAATATTACCAACGAGTGAAAGTGGGGAAAATTTCCAATAGCCTTCAAAATTCTCCCAGGGTTGACCAGGATAGCGCGAATTGGCATAGCCAAAATAATTATCGGCCACAAGGGTTTTGCTAATCCAATTCATCACTGGTTTAGCAACTACGGCAGCCTTAAATCTATTGTTTTTTCCTATTATCCATGCGGTCATAATTCCTCCTGCACTTCCTCCAGTAACGAATAATTGATCTTCATGGGCTATCCCTTTTGCAATACAATGATCTACACCGTCCATAACATCATGGTAATCATCTCCAGGGTAATTATTAAAAAGTAAATTTCCAAACTCTTCCCCATAACCTGTACTTCCTCTAGCATTAGGATAGAAAACAACATAACCTGCAGCGGCATACAACTGCATCTCAACAGAAAATCGATCCCCATAATTTAAAATAGGACCCCCATGGTTTTCAATCATAAAAGGATATTTCTTGGTAGCATCATAGTCCGGTGGATAAACTACCCACCCTTGAATATCTCTTTGATCAACTGATGACTTGTACCAAACTTCCTCGACATTACCCAAATCCCTATAATCCAACAATCCTTTGTTCAGATTTGTTATCCTATGGGTAGACTTACTTTTGGGTTTTAGAATCGCCAATTCCGCGGGGTGTTCTGGCCTCGACTTGGTCATTACAATAGTACCGTTTTTTGAAACACTATAGGATCCACTCGAATAAGGCCTTCCTAAGGTCGTTCCTCCTAAGTCATCAGCAAGTTTGGTCACCTTGCCATTCAAGGAAATATGACCTATTTTGCTATTACCCTTGTCATCATAAGTGAAGTAGAGTCCTTCATTATTGCTATTCCAAACGATATTGGAAATGCTTCTATCCAACCCTTCAGAAATAACCTTTTTACCACTTCCATCGCTATTCATTAAATGTAATTTACGAACTTGGTAAGTTTGTACTTTATCCTCATAGCCAATATAGGCAATGTGGTTTCCATTGGGTGAAACCATTGGATTACTATCTGGTCCTTTTCTGTTGGTCAGCGCACTTATTTCCCCGCTATTGACACCCACCTTATAAATTTCGCTATTTCTAAAATCGTACTCCCAGTCTTCACTTCTATTGGCCGAAAAATAAATTTCCTTACCTTCTTTTGTCCAAGAAAGTTTTCCGCTATGGTGAAAATCTCCAGCTGTAATTTGGCGAGGAGCTCCGCCATTTGCTGGGGTGACAAAAATATGACTGAATCCAGGCTTAATATAGCCCTTACCATCGGCTTCATGATAAACCCTATCTGTTATCCTAGGCTCATCGGCCCATTTGGCCCCTTTTGGTTTTTTAGGCATCTTAGCAATTACAGGAGGCTTCTCTTCTTGATTCATGGTAAATGCCAACTGGTTGCCTTTAGGAGACCATGTCAATGAACTAGGACTAAACGGTAGCTGTGAAATTTTTGCGATTTTGTTTGAACTCACCCAATACATATATATCTCAGAACCTTCATCTGTGCCACTAATGAAAGCTAATCTATCCCCACTTGGGGACCATCTTGGGCTTGATTCACTATTTTCCCTTGAAGTAAGTTTTTGATGCTGGGAACCATCCGTTTTGATCATCCACAAGTTTCCTATTGCCTTGTCTTTCATAATGTCCATTTTCATTCTGCGATAAACCACCCACTCCCCATTGGGGGAAATCTGTGGATTAGACGCGTATTGCAGATCATAAAGATCTAAATAGGAAAACTTCTTCTTTTGGGCATTTCCGGTAAAAATGAAAGAAAAAAGAAACAGTGAGGCAAGTAAAGTTTTGAATCGCATAGTTTAGATAATAATTAATAGCTAAACTTAAACAATAACAAGCACTATAACAAAGGGAATTTACATACTGTTATTGGTAATAAAAGTCATGTATCGTTTAGCCCAAACCTACATCCAAAGTCATCATAATAATGAAACCCCCAATGAACCCCAGGGTGGCTATATCTGTGTATTTGTCCTGTTGTGTTTCAGGAATCACCTCCTCAACAACAACAAAGATCATTGCCCCAGCTGCAAAAGATAGTGCATAAGGTAAAATGGGCTGAAAAGTCATTACGGCCCAAGCTCCTAAAACTGCAGCTATGGGCTCAACTAATGCAGATGCCTGACCATACATAAAACTTTTTCTTCTACTTAGGCCTTGCCTTCGTAATGGCATTGCCACCGCGAACCCCTCAGGAAAGTTTTGAAGCCCTATTCCTATTGCCAAGGCTACTGCACCTCCAATGGTTGCACCTTCAAAACCGGCGGCAACGCCTCCAAAAAGTACACCAACCGCGAGACCTTCTGGAATGTTGTGTAAGGTTATTGCCAAAGTCAATAGCGTTGTTCTGTGCCATGGTGTTTTAATCCCCTCACTTTCCTTAAAATTAATATGTAGATGAGGTAAAACTTTATCAAGCCCATAAAGGAAAATAGCGCCCAATCCAAAGCCAACTGCCGCTGGTATTACCTTAACAAAACCCTCACCAGGACTCATTTCTATGCCAGGGGCCAAAAGACTCCAAAAACTGGCAGCAACCATTACGCCTCCCGTAAAACCTAACATACCGTCTAGAACTGCTCGGTTCATGCCTTTGAAAAGGAAAACCAAAGCAGCTCCTGCTGCTGTTAAACCCCAGGTAAAAAGTGTAGCATAGAAAGCGGCCAATATTGGATTTATTGATTCTAAGTATGTTATTACCTGATCCATATTTCTGTTGTTTTTAAATTATTTATTTTGGTATTCTAAAACTTATTCCTGCACTTATTAAAATATCTTGTCCTTTATCAATACTTTTTCCGATAGTAGCATCCAATTGTATATTTGGTTTTAACAAGTAGGTTACTCCCATATCAAAATATTGTTCGGAGTTTGATTTTTCTGCAATGTTACCATAAATCTCAAAATAGGCTCCAAAGCTGTCTGAAATGGAATATCCATATGAAGTAGAATAGATATACGCTATTTCAGATGAATCATCTTCCCATTCACCACCTAAGTTATAGGATAAATTGGATTTATCATTTAAGGTATGGCTAAATGCAAAAATAAAATTCGCGCCTGTAGTCTGGGGTTTAAAATCATCCCCAGCTGTAAAAGGCAATTGTAATTGCCCTATAAATCCAATTTCTGGCCAACAATTCTTTTCATTTGCAATCGGCACTTTCACCCCAAGAAGCAATGGTGACATGCCAGAAAGTCTATTTTTGGATTTAATGTTGTTGATTGTATTGATTTCCTCAATATAATCCCACCCTAAACGCAATTCAAGATTATCCAATAATCCATAACGCAAAAGAGTGGTATTCAATATATTTCGATCAGTGGTAAAGCCATTCTCCTCGTAGGATTCGTGATATGCTCCCGTTTCAATCTGTAATGAACCTTTTGGAACAACATTAGGAGATTCCGTTGCATCTGGCCTGTCGGTAATCATGTCCATTGGTTGATTGTTTTCCTGTTGCGCTTTTGCACTAAGGAAAGAAACAAATAGTAAGCTTGTCGAAATCCAATTTTTATATGCTTTTTTCATACTTCCTTTACATATAAATTGGTCGCTATTTGTTTGGAAATATGTATTTCACGGCCATTAATACTAATACGTAAAGAACCATCAAACTCCTCTTTTTCCAATACTTTTATCTCAGCCCCCAAGGCGATTTTTTTTCTGTCCAAGAATTTTAAAAAAGATGTTGACGAGTCCTTTACACCGATACAGATACCAATTGTATTTATAGAAATCTCATTCAATAATTTCTTTATGCTTTCTGTAAACAGACCATTCTTGGTGGGTATTGGATCACCGTGGGGATCAACTTTTGGGTAACCCAAATGCATATCAAGGCTATCTATCAATTTCTCACTTTTAATATGTTCCAATTGTTCGGCCACCTCATGAACTTCATCCCAGGCAAAATCCAATTCGTTCACTAAAAAAACCTCCCATAGACGATGTTTTCGAACTAAACTCAGGGCTGTTTTTGTTCCGATTTCAGTCAAAGAAACCCCTTTATACCTTTTATAATTAACAAGTCCCTTATC
>CAZYQR010000078.1:0-9968 GCA_964649755.1 uncultured Maribacter sp.
CGAAAATGATCGTGGTACCCCAGGTTCAGGGCAGGTTAATTGGAATGATGTTTTTGGTGCTTTAAAAGAGATAAATTATGATGGCTGGTTGACCATTGAAGCATTTAGTAGGCTTGATCCGGATTTTGCCAACGCCATTAATGTTTGGCGGGATTATTCTCCGGCTAAAGAAATCTATACGAAGGGATTACAATTTATTAAAGAAGGAATGGGAATATAACTGCCTATATCATGAAATAAAGAAATCTATGAAGAAAATAGCTTACATCATACTTTGTATTGGACTTATGGCGTGCAAAGAAAAAAAGGACACAATTACTAATGAAGTAAAAACAACAAAAACATCGGAACAATGGTTGACTTTTGAAGGTCTTGAAGAAAATTCGAAGCATATAGTACTAATTTCAGGTGATGAAGAATATCGCTCAGAAGAGGCATTACCACAATTGGCGAAGATCCTTTCAAAGCATCATGGTTTTAAATGTACCGTCCTATTTGCGCAAGATCCATCCATGTCAGGAATAGTCAATTCAAATTATGGAAAAAATATCCCTGGGCTAGTAAGCCTTGACAGTGCGGATATGATGGTGATTTTCACAAGATTTAGGGCATTACCAGATGAGCAGATGCAGCATATTGATAATTACCTGAAAAGAGGTAAACCTGTTATGGGGATTAGAACCGCTACACATGCTTTTAATTTCAATAAGGAATCTACCTCTTATTACAAACATTACAGTAATAATTATGATGGTGAAAAATCTGAATGGAAAGGTGGATTTGGTCGTTTGGTTTTAGGAGAAAAATGGATCAGCCACCATGGGCACCATAAACACCAAAGTACGCGTGGCATGGTTGCCGAAGACGCAGAATCACATCCCATTACGAATGGAATTAAAAGTGGAGATATCTGGGGTTCTACGGATGTTTACGGTGTTCGATCACCACTTCCCGGTGATTCACAACCCATTATTTTGGGTCAAGTCATCAATCGAGCGGGGGAATATGATGAAAATGATGTTTTTTTCGGAATGAAAGATACCGATAGCGAAATTGCCAAAGAGAACAACGAGGGTTTAAAAGTCAACGATATATTGATGCCCATTGCTTGGACAAAAACCTATCAATTACCTGAAGGTCAGACAGGAAGATCCGTAACTTCTACTATTGGTGCAGCGACGGACCTAATGAACGAAGGGGTTCGAAGACTATTAATCAATAGTATTTTCTGGGCTATGGAATCTTCGGTACCCGATAAGGCCAATGTCGATTTGGTGGGTACATATAATCCTTCGGTCTACGGATTTAAGGCTGATGAATATTGGTTGAAAAAAAATCTTAACATCGAAACATTAAAATAAACAAAATCCACTATGTCAATTAAGAAATGTCTTACCGTCATTATTTGTAGTATTCTTTTGCCTTTTTTATCCCATGGTCAGGATACTACTAGCAATAAATCGATCATGGCCATTTTTGCACATCCCGATGATGAAATGACCATCGCTCCTATTTTGGCAAAATATGCCGAAGAAGGTGCCAAGGTCACTCTGGTCATCTGTACGGATGGTCGCTATGGTACCAATGATTTTACGGATCACGAAGCGGGAGAGGGATTGGTCGCCATGAGAAAGGAAGAGATGCAGTGCGCCGCCGATAAATTAGGTGTTGACTTGGTTCATTTGGACTATCACGACCAACTCAGAGCTGGTGAGGGATATGACGGCCATGTACCTCATGCACGCCAACTGGTATTGGAACTGAACGATCTGGTGGAAAAGTATACCCCAGATGTCTTGATAACCTGGGGACCTGATGGTGGTACCACCCACATGGATCATAGGCTTGTAGGCGCCTCGGTAACGCAAGTGTTCGTGAGCAGGAAATGGGACAAAACCAAAAGTTTGTTCTATTTTGGGACACCTTCCGGAAATCTAGACAATTCAGAACAGAAGACATTGCGCGGTGTTGATGAATCCCTTTTGAACATTAGGATCAGTTATTCTTCAGCGCAGGCCGAAAAGGCCATGGAGTCTTTAAAATGCCATAAAACGCAGGTATCTCCAGAAATGTTTGCATCAAGGCAAGTCTCTTATGATAAAGGAAACAAAACCATTTACCTACGCGAATTCAAAGCGCCGGAAAAGATAAAGACCTCCGTTTTTGATTAATATACAGTTTGACTATCATCCTTCAAAATGTGAATAGTGTTTTGAATAGTACCCTTTACCTCATTATTTAGTTGGTCCTTTAAATCGTAGGTAATGGTCATTACATCAACAGCTTGTATATCATTTACATAAAGCTTGAGAATTTTTCCGTTTGCCGAGAGCTCAGATTTTGAAATTGATAGTTGACGCTCATCAAATCTATCGGATCCATAGGCCTTACTCCGAACCAAATTCCAAGTTTTTATCTGAAATTTGGCGATGTCTTGCGCACTTTCAGCGTCCAAAGCTTCAGGAAATTCAAGTTCGACACCCTCTTTTGAAGTCGCAAGTCCCACTGGAAGCGTCATAGGTTTTCCAGTATAACGAATTCGATATAGCCCACCACCTCTTAGCATTTGATTGGTGCCCCAGGCAGACATGCCACAGGCATAAAGTTGTTCATCATGAGGATTGAATCTCCCCCGCATGATCCCTGTCAGGAATTTGATGTCGGGCATATCGATAACGCCACCTTGCATCTGGTTTTTCACTTTTTCGTGAAGCACCAATTGCATCTTACCATACCCATAGGAAAAACTCAAAAGACTACCGTTTAACGCTCCCCATTTTTCACTATCCACCCATAGCAATTCAGAGGGTGAACGGTCAAATTGCATATCTAACCAAACCATGGGCTGTTCCATAGCCAAACGAGTAGTATCCTTCGGAGGGGCGTAGCCCCACATATTTCCATAAAATTTACCCTTGCCATCAACCCAATTGATTCGGTTCATTGGATTCCAATAGCCCTGCTGATCCGTAACCAAAAAACTACCATCAGGATTAATGCAGACGCCATTCGCTGCTCTGAATCCGGTGGCAATGATGTCTGTCTTAGATCCGTCCTTACTCACCTTGAGCAAGGTGCCGTGTTGGGGTATTAAGGCTTCGCGAGCGTGACGGCCACTTTTTGCATAATAGAGGTTTCCTTCACTGTCTGCCTGTAAACCCATAGCGAATTCATGAAAATGATCGGTCACTTGATGGTCATGATTGAAACTTTCATAAAAATCAGTTTCCATATCGCCGTCCAAATCACGTAATAAAACTATTTGATCACGACAAGTGACATAAATATTATCGTCTATAACCTTAATGCCCAAGGGTTGAAATAACCCGGAACCAATTCGTTGCCATGTCAGCTCGCTGCTGCCATCAGTCAAGCCGGCAATCAACCAAACATCGCCATCAGTCGAACAGACAACAGCCTTATTCGAATCTTTCAAAAAGTCGATGCCACTCAGTTTCATTCTGCACTTCCAAGGATTCTCAAAAGGAGGTGTCAGTTGGTCTACTGCGAACATTCCCTCTTCTTTGCCGTTTGTAATCAAACTTTTCATCCTTTCTGGAAAATGGGAAGCTCCACCACCCTTGGTGTATTTATCCAAAAGTTCGGGGGATGAAGAAGTCTTTACATAATCTGTAAGTTTTGCATTTGTTTTATCAGCAATGAACAGTTTTACTTGGGTGGGTACCGAGCCGTCGACCAACATCATTGTAAAACCATCCTCTTCAATCAAGGTAGCCCCTTCGCCTATAAGTCGCACTACATTTGAAATCGGAGCAATTTTCATCTTCAAGATATCCGAGGAAGGCGAAATATTCAGTGTTCTTGTAAAAACAGTTTGATTTTCACTTTTTTCCACGCCTAATTTCTCCAAAATAGCGGAACGGCCCACTGAATAGGAAATGACAACATTATCGTTGTAGTGATAAATGCCTTTATAATCTGTCCATTCGGTGGGTAAAGGACCGAATTGACGACCATCCCGTGCACGAAATCTGGGGTCGTCAAAAGCTCCTGTTTTTGGATTTGCCCAGCCAGGCCCAACCGGAGTTTCAAAATGTAACTTTCCGACCGTTCTTGGGTAGGTCTCATGCTTGTCGTTCAATAAAATACCATCCCAGTCAATAAAACCATCGCCAGTCCATCCGCCTGCCATACGCATCAAGTCATGGTCAAAGATCATCCAAGCCTTTCCTTTGGAGACTCCTCCCTTCCCTTCATCCAGTCGCACGGCAATGCCCTTGTAGGCAAAATTATTCTTTAAATAATCCTCATCAGGATAGGGTGTTGGCCCTGGAGAATGGTAACGTTCTGGCCCGGTTTCCTCATCGACCAATTCATAGGTATTGATAAAAAAATTCCCATAATCCATATCGGCCCAAGGTTGATATGGTTTTGTTTTCGGGCCTCTTGACGTTCCTAATGGCAGGTTTGTCAAATACCCCGGCGTGCTGGCTATTAGTTGTACATTCTTATTTTCTTGGATAAATTCATGGCGGATATACCCAATAACATCGTATTTTTCTTGGGGTGTTAGCACGGGCTGGGGAGGCATGGAACCAGAGCCCATGGTAATGGTTCGATACATGGAATAGGCATCGTTACCTGTTTTTAATTCTTGTTTCCAAAATTTGGTAGATAAAGGAATAGAACCTTCAACATCCTGATTTCCATGGCAGTTGATACAATTAGAACCATAGATTCGTTCACCTCTTTTAAAACTTTCTCTATCTGCACCAGCAATGATTCCGGCGTGGTCAATGTTTTTTTCCGACTCCAGTAAGTCTGCTTCTTTCAACACATAGGTAACATTAGACCTGTCGATGGTAATGGGTTCTTCTGATTGTCTTTGGGCGGTAATGGAAAATTCCCCATCATTGAGTGAAATCCTTCCTGAAAAGGAGTTTTCTTTAAAAACACCATCTAAAATAGCTTCCTTCCCAAAAAGTTCAAAATTGCCTGATAGTTCCTCGGAAGATAATGAAACATCCTTCAAAATCATGGTACCCCAATCGAACGAAACTAGGGAAACCTGTTGAATTCCCTCTTTATCTTTAAACCTAAGAAAACCTTGTGGAGTTTCATCTTCCAGAGCAATCTCATAATCCCATGATTCAGTTCGAATCCCCGAATGACAGCCGATAAAAAATGTTGCAACTAGGCACAGTACAAAGGGCACTTTTAATCGGACAAAAATTGAACTAGTATTGGGCGTGGTTAGAGACGAAATATTCATTTTAGATATAATTATGGAAGAAAACAAGAAGTCTATATCCCAATAAGGTTATTTACCTAAAAATATGAAAATATACTTAAGTCGAATGGTTAAATACTGATAATAAGGAAGTACGATTATTTTAAAAGCGATAGCCCAAGCTCAACATGGTCCCTCTTGGCAAAACTGGTACTACAACAAAACTGGCATCAGGATTAGCTTGGATAAAATCGGCAGTCGCGCCATTCGCACTAGCTCCAAAACTATTTGCGCCAAAGAAATTGGCAAGTCCTTCCGAGTTGAAAAGATTGGTAACAATTACCCTAACAGATAAATTTTTATTTATTTCATAACCCAGACCAGCATTAAAAATACTATAGGCTGGCAATTGAAATGCATTTGCGATATTACCTTCCCGCTCTCCCATGAATTGCCATTTTAAGAATCCGTTCAACTTGTCTTTTTGATAATCAGCGCCTATATTAAACATCAATTTTGGATTAAAGGACAAGGTGTTATTAGAATAGTCGGTGATCGTATCATCAGCAGAGTCAATTGAACCAGCGGCATCGTAAACCGTCCATTTTGTTGCTTTTGGGTTCTGTAACGTACCATTGAAACTAAAGGTCAAATATGGGATTGGCGTATAGGCACTTTCCCATTCAAGACCTATGGTACGGGAATCATTGAATTGTACAGGGGCATAAAATACGCTACCATCATTCGGGTCAAACTGAAAATCGGCGATACCTATGTTTTTTAGTTGACTCCAGAAAGCTGTGGCCATTGCCGAAAATTGATTCTTGCTATATTTTAATCCAATTTCCGCTTGGGTAATTTCCTGGACTTCTCCTTTTTGATTGATTGGGACACCAGAAAAATTATTGAAATAATAATTTAATTCAGGGGCTTTATTACCCGAAGAAAAACGGGTGAAAACAGCGGAATGATCATTGAATTTGTAATTCAATGCGGCCGAATAAGACAGGTAATTGTACTCAAAATCAAAATTATCCCTTGCTCCTGTTGGGGTCAGGATCCCGTTGTCATATGCAGTGGTTGGGTCTCCGTCATATCCACCGTCTTGTTCAAACGGAGCCGCTTGGTCCTTGCTCCCTTTATGAGCAATTGATTCATATCGTAGACCAAAATCGAAATGCAAACGATCTTGTAGTTTCCAACGGTTATTTGCAAAAAATGCCAATTGGCTTACATCGGCTCTAGAATTATCAAAAAACAAACCTCCATAATTACTCAATCCGTTTGAATCGGATAAAGCTATTACCGGTTGCCCAGGATTCTCAAGTGTTACCTCCAACATTCTGGGATTTGGCTCATAAGTAACATAACCAAAGCTACCTTGTGTAAACAATGACGTATCTGAAAAACCAGACCCAAAACCAAAGGTAAAATCATGGTTTTCAGCATTTTTTCTAAAAGTCAATTGATTCATCCATTCATCCGATCTATTTTGTTTAAGCCATGAGGCCGTTCCCATAATGGCATTGTTGGGTAATGTTCCAGTTCCTAAATACTGGATGGATTCACCAGCTAAAATCCCGCTATTGTCCAATCGGGCTAATTCCATACCATTAACAGCATCTTTAAAAACAACTTGCCCAATAGGGAATTGAGCACCACTAATAAAATATGCCAATGGGTTATCCAATGAAACAAATGCATTGCTAATCGCGGTCTGCCAATTGGCATTCTTGCGCGAATACTTTACATTGAGTCTTGCTGACCAATCGTTCCCAAGTTCTTGTGAAATATCCACCCCAAAAGCTTTGTCCTGTGCGTGAACACCCTGTGAAGGGTCAAAATGATTCGTAGCGCCCTCATTTAATCTTCTTCCATCGGGGACATTGGCAGAAAAAGCAGGCATTAAAAGGGCCGTGGTATTAAAGTCCTGTCCAAAAGCCGCTTCAGGATTATCCCAATTGGTAGCGGCAACTCCAGTATATCGATTCGTAAAATCATCAAGCAATTTGCCATAAAACTTGATATAGCCTTTACTATGTCTTTTGAGAACATTGAATTTCAATTGTCCTCCTTTACTAAAAGTAAAATCGGTGTTACGGGCTCCTTCATCCTTACGGTAATGACCTCCAACGTTATAGAACCAATTATTGCCCAACGGTGCACCAAGGGTTCCATCAATTCTTAACAGCGAATTATTATCCCCTTGTAAACCTCCTTGAAGTCGTACTTCTCCACCTAATACATCCTTAGGGCCTTGAGAAATAAAATTATAGATTCCACCAGGTCCGTTCAAAGCTGTAATTGCCGCACTACCTCCTCTAATAGCTTCAACCCTTTCAGTGGTAATATCATGCCGATGAAAAACATCAGGACTGTAATATGAATGTTGAACTAAACTCACGGGTAGTCCATCTTCTTGAAGTGAAACATAATACCATCCCATATCATCTTCTGCCGAGGCAGATATACCACGTACATATACTCTAGTAAAAACTTCACCCGCTGAAGGATCGGTAAATGTTCCGGGAATAGCCTGCAATAAATCAGCAGCTCCCCTTGGAAATGATTGTCGTAAAGCCCTGGGTCCCAAAGTAGTTATTGCCGTACTTGATGACAACTTACTACGAGGTTCAAAAGTACCGGTTACCACTACACTTTGTAAGGCAAGTGGGTCATCTTCCAATATAATATTGAGGTCAATATCCTGTTCTTCAATATTCAAATTTTTACTATAGGTTTTAACCCCGAGATAAGATATGGATAACAAATACTCGCCCGACTTCAAATTTGAAACCTTAAAATGGCCTTGTATATTTGATGTTGCAAAATAATTTCCTGGATTTATTAAAACATGTGCTCCTGCTAAAGGAACGTCCTGTGAATCTTTAATCTCACCACTAACGATAACTTGTCCTAAAACCAGATTAGGTAGTATAAAGAATGCCAGAAAAAAAAGTGGTAGTAAACCTCTACTGATCATAGGATTTGATTGCGTGTACAAATTTAATATTATACCTCACCTATGCAATATGACTTTAACAATATTAGGCCAAATATTCATGTTCCCTATTTAGAGGGTTATTTAAGTAGAAATTTAAAAAAGAAGGGGAATGACCCTTTTTGGTCTTTTTTAAGTATATATTTCGACTATTTCAGCCTTGAACTTCTCACGTATTACCCGCCTTTTTAGTTTTAATGTTGGGGTCAATTCAGCCTCAGATTGGTCTTCATGTAGGGGTAGCCATGGGGAAGAAACCAAACGAAACTTCTTTATTTGTTCAATATGACTGAATTCAGGATTGTATTTATCGATTACCTTCTGATATTTTTTGATCACCTTTTTGTGCAATACCATTTCTTCCAAATTAGTCCACTCCAGTTTTTTATGCAGACACCAATTCTTCAAGGCTTCTTCTGCTGGTACAATAAGGGCCGATACAAATTTCTGCTTGTCGCCTACAACCATCATTTGTTCTATTAGAAAGTCTTCTTTGATCCTATTCTCAATGGGTGCCGGAGCAACATATTTTCCTCCAGATGTTTTCAACAGTTCTTTCTTTCTATCTGTTATCTTCAAAAAATCCTGTCCATTGGGACCTTTCACCAACTTACCGATGTCTCCAGTACAGAACCATTTTTTACCGTCGATTTCCTTGAATACCTGTGTATTGATTTCCGGTTTTTTATAATATCCAGACATCACGTTGGGACCAATGACCAGAATTTCACCCTCATCTTCATTGTAGTCACCTGCAAATTTATCAATTCGTAATTCCACACCATCGATAACCGTTCCTACCGTACCGAGCACGGCACCATTAGGCTCCATACTATTGGCGGTTAAGGTAGGGGCAGTTTCAGTAAGACCGTAGCCTTCCCGTATATTGATGCCCGCAGCACAAAAAACCCGCATGATCTTTAAAGAACAGGGCGCTGCTCCCGTAAAAATCAACTTTATATTTCCTCCTAGTGCAGCCCTCCATTTACTGAAAATCAATTTATCCGCAATTTTCCATTTTATTTTATTAATGAAGGAAGGTTTTTGTTCAAGTTCATAGGAATCAGTCAGACCCAATGCCCAAAAGAAAAGTTTCCTTTTAGCACCTTCCAAGGCCAGACCCTTATTGTATATGGCTTCGTATATTTTTTCAAGAAGCCTAGGCACTGTGGTAAAAGCTACTGGTCTAACATCCATTAAATCACCATCAGGACCACTTAGGTTGTCCGTGCCACAGAAGTAAACAGATACATTCCTATAACAATAGGCAAACGAAACCGCTCTTTCAAAAATGTGGCACAAAGGCAGAAAACTTATCACTTTTTCACCTTCTTCAGTTGTGAGAAGTGCCGATGTTTTAACGATTACATGCATGATATTGCCATGTGTTAACATGACTCCTTTTGGATTTCCTGTGGTACCTGAAGTGTAAATAATGGTAACAAGATCTTCACTTTTGATCGTCTGCCTAATTTTTTCTACTTCGGTCAGGCCTTCTGTATCAAATATAGATTCCCAGAAGGGGTTTCCACTAGTTTCATCAAAGGTGTAAATATGGCTTAAGCTGGGAACATTCTTTTGGGTATTCGATAGTTTATCGTAAAGATCAAGTCCGCCGCAGAAAGCCGCTTTAACCTCAGCCTCATTCAAAATATATTCGTATTCTGAAGTACTGATTGTAGGATATAGTGGAATACTGATCATGCCAGCCATTTGTACGGCAAAATCCATAATCAACCATTCAGGTCTGTTTTTATAGGAAACAATAGCTACTTT
>CAZYQR010000079.1:0-9963 GCA_964649755.1 uncultured Maribacter sp.
ATTTTGGTGGTAGATGGCGGCAGTACAGTCAACACAATTTTTATTGCTGAAAATATTGGGGCAATAGTTCTACATTCTGAAAAAGGTAGAGCCAAACAAATGAACTTTGGTGCAGACAAAGCAACAGGGAAGATTCTCTATTTCTTACATGCCGATACTTTTCCGCCCAAAGACTTTGACCGTCATATAATCAATGCCATTTCAAGTAATCAAGAAGCCGGATGCTTTCAAATGAGGTTTGATAGTGATAATTGGGCCCTTCAAATTTTTGCTTGGTTTACCAGATACAACCACAAAATTTGTAGAGGAGGTGACCAATCACTTTTTATTTCAAAAGAACTATTTAAAAAAACAAAAGGTTTCAATGAGGATTATATTGTTTTTGAGGATAACGAGTTTATTGGTCGTTTATACCAAAAAACGAATTTTAAGATACTCCCTTACCATGTCAAAACCTCTGCTAGAAAATACAGGAAGCTAGGGGTCTTTAAACTGCAATATTATTTCGGGGTAATCCATTTAAAAAACTATTTGGGTGCTGGACCTGATAAGCTATACGATTATTATAAGCGAAAAATTGCCCTCTAGCGAATACGTCCTATTTCACCACTCTCGAAATCCAATAGAACACCTTCGGAAATCCATTTGGCCAAGGCTTGACGATTGTCCGGCTCCAAAATCCTTATTTGGTCTTTCTTGTTTCTGATATTCCCTATCTCAATGAAAGTCATTGCTGGGTGTGTCTTTTTGACGAGATAGAGTGAGGTTCTGTCCTCAAAAGTTCCTGTATAAGTACGGTTGGGTTGGTACTTTTTATACTTTTTTTGAAAGGTCTTGTGAATACTTTCCGCCAATTTCTTTCCGTTCTTGCTTTTTGCATGATGGTAGAAAAACACATCGATATTCTGGCCTTTACTTCGGCTATCTACATGGGTTACTATAAGCCGCTGAAATTGGCCTCGATGTTTTCTATGAAGGTCATTTACAATATCAACACGTTGTTTTAATCGAGCAACTTGATTTAACGGTATGGCCTTATCAGGATAAGCAACCTCATCGCGGTCAATTTTCAATATACGCTCATCACGAATTCCATCATTCTCGTCTCTAATAATGATATATACTATAGCACCATGTGACATTAATTCTTTGGCCAATCTTAAGGTGATATCATAGGCATACTCGTCTTCAGAAATATTTTTATTTCCGTAAACTGCCATGGCACCTGGATCAGGCCCACCATGCCCAGACACGAGATAATACACTGCATCTTCAAGCTTGTCACTTTTTGGAAGAACGCTCTCCTGGCCTTCGCCAAAAATTGGAAAAGATTTTCCTTCGATTTTTTGTATTCCAGTCGCCCCGTTTTGAATGGAATCTACAACAGGAACGGTATCAAGAGTCGTGCCTGGAATTTTGTAATTCCTGCCTTCGTATAGATGAATACTATCACGAAGGTTATCCATATTCACGGCGACAAAATCATCAAATACTTCATAAGGATTGACCCCTTGCTTTCGCAACAAGGAAAGAATGCCATCTCCCTTCTCCGCCGTTACTGAAATATACGAATCTTGCCCGTTAGCAATGATTACTACGAACATCATAAGTACAAATAATATATTTTTGCTTTTCAAAAATTTCCTTTTTCTAATTATCCTCAAACACAGTATTTGAATAATCGGACAAAATTCCACTGGTAATTAGGTCGGCAATATTTTTCTTGTTTGTGGTCACCTTTAAGGTTTTTTTATTGTTAGTGCTTTTTGAGCCCATATCAATAAAAGTAATGGTCGGTAAAATATTTTTTGCGAAAGCAATATTTTTTGCATCGATGAAAACTTCGGAATATTCATTCAATGATGCATATTTAATGGTGTTTTTGCCGAACACTTTTAAAATATTATCTGCAAACTCCTTGCCTTCTTTACTTTCTGCATAATGGTAAACCGTTACATCGGTCTTTGACTTTGTGCTCATGTCATCGGTATTGATAACCAACAACCTTTGATAGTCCCCATTATGTTTTAAATACTTTTTATTTATTACACTCACAAAATCGATTAAATCCAAAGAATCAATAGGACTACTATATAAGAGGTAAACCTTTGCACTACTTTGAAGCAATTTTCTTGCCATTCTTACTGTAATCCCATCTTTTGATTTCTTGGCGCCTTCTTCAACACCTTTTCCCTTATTGGTTAATACATAAAATACCGCATGTTTCAGTGTACTATCCTTAATTCTCAAAGAAGCTAACTCCCCCTTAAATATTGGCGTTTCCTTAGCATCTGGCATTACTATTTTTGTCCCCCTTCTTTTGAATGAATCAGGTGCATCAGGAATTATATATTCTTCCCCAATGATCAAATGGCTCCCGTTTGTGATTTTGTCTTCGTTCAATTCAAGAAATTCGGTATAGTATTTAACAATATCAATGCCTTCATTCCTAAGCATCGAGAAAATACCGTCCCCGTTTTTAGCAACAACTGTTTGTAATGAATCTTGGGCAAGTACAGTATTCAAGGTAAGTAAGGTAAATATGACAAGTAAATAATTCTTGGATAGTATCACTAAAATCAATGTTTATACAAAGATTATCAAAAATACTGACCAATTCCAAATACAATTCCGTGAGAAGCGTTTTTTGTTATGCCATGACCATAATCAATCCGAAAAATTGCATTGAAAATTCGTTTATGCATAAATCGCAACCCAACCCCTGGATATATTCTAAGGTTTTCATCATCTCCAAAATCACTTAAATCACCGCCGGGATTACGCCAAGACCCACCATCAATAAACAAGTTGCTCTGTAAAACGAACCAATCTCTATCTATTAAAGTATGTCTATATTCCGTATTGAATACTATGGCCGCTGTACCGCGATCTATGGTATTGCCTACCCCTCTAATATTCAGATTATTATCAACAGAAAAAGGTGCAAAAGGAGTTTTCATATTACTGGCCAAACCTAATCGCAATCGATTGGCCCAATTGCCTTTTTGACCAATACGTTTGTAAAAGACAAAATCATTGAATCCTATCAAAAATTCGGGGAGATTCTCATCGGTGCTACCCACATATTGAAAATTTAGGGTGCTTCTAAATCCGTTCAAATAGTAATAGTGATATTCAATATCCTCATAGCTGTATATTAATTTGAACAAATGCTTATCTACATTCAACGATTGTGGAATATCTACCTGGGTAGCACCAGAAAGATATTGATAATCTTCCGTGAAGATACTGAACCCCAATTCGACCCTATTCTTGAAATTGAGCTCATAGAGGCCCATTATTTCGAAACCATTATTCCGATACTTGTAGTCTGCACTTGTGTTATTGAAAAAAACAGGTTCTTGAGTTGCAAAATCATTATAACTGAAGGACAGGCCCAACTTGTTGGAAAACAAATAAGGAGCCCTTAGATTAAGTCCATATGAATGGAATATGTCATATTGATAAAACCCTCCCAGCGTAATGTTCTTGCCTAAAAGATTAAATTCCTGCAAACCAATTCTAAAAGCAAAATCATCATTTGAAGAACTGAATAAATTTGCGTAAGGAATTAAGGTAAAGTTCTCCTCAATATTAAAAATCACATCATAGCCTTCATTATGGGCCTCAAAAGTTTGAAAATAAGCATGTGAAACGGAAGGGAGTCTTTTAAGACGAATCACATCTTCATTTAATTGAAGTGAATCCAAAACAGCTCCAGCCTTGGAGTTTATCAGTTTTTTAATAAATGATAGTTTGATTCTTTTAGTCCCCTTAAATTTTATATCTACAATAGTAGGTGTTTGAGAAAAACCTAATGTGAATGCAAATAATAAAACCAGAGACAAATATGTCTTAAACATAGCAGAATAAAAGAATCTTTAAGTCTCAAAGATATGTTTTAGATATTACAAAAAAATCACGGAGTAAATGTTCTCAGTCTATTTTAATTCAAATTCAATAATAGAAAATTGGCTGACCCAGTTATCGTCACTAACTCCCATCATTGTAAATTCATAGGGATTCCCGTCTGACAAAACAGGAAGTGTATTCTTCGTGATATTCAATACTACATTGTCCAATTCGTAGTATGTAAACATTTTATCATAGGTATAAGTGCCAGAGAGCAAATTACGTTGTGCATCAGATACCACTTGAAAATAAATCTTGGTATCATCATACAAACCGTCTAACCAAGAAAAAAATGGCATATCTGAAGATGCATCAACCATTATATTTTGCGGTAAATACTCTGTTGGTTTTGATTGTTGTTTCAGATGGATTGGATTTGAAAGATGTGTTTTGCCATCTTCATCAAATGAAACGATAACCCATTTTTCCATTAATGATTCAACTTCAAACTTTTTAAGATATCAGTCAATGGATAATTGTATAAAATGTAATTATCAAAATTATTTTTATCCACAAAATCATTGGTGGTTTCAAAATACTGAATATTGGTCGCACCTACCCTCGGATACAAATAAACACTCACTAGGTGGTCATCTTTATTACTGGCGGCACAAGAAATTACATTATCTAAAACAATTTCCTTAAAACCGAGTATGGTATTTAAGGTATCTTCTTCACTCAATTTATCTGCTGAGTATCTCATAAAAACGAAAATGATAATGAGGGAATAAACTCGGTATATGTCAGTACATTTTATAAAAATCCCGAATTACTAACTGGGCAGGTTTATTCTGTGGTGTAAACCTATTGTCGTCGTCACCTCCTGCTTTATCATGGTGAATAAACCATTTCCAAACATAACCCCCGGCAAACCAATCTTCGTTCCAAAATTCTTCAAAAATCGCTTTCTTGGCATTTACTTGTCCTTCCAGATTCACATTTTCATCATTTCTATCAACTAACCACGGCTTCTTGGCCGTATAGTCCATACTTCGATACCCGTATTCGGTAAAAATAATAGGCTTATTTTTTTCAGAGGACAAGGCACTCATTTGGTCCTTATGTTTTTTCCATCCCTTTTTCAATTGTTCAACAGAAGGTGTTCTTTCTTCGGACAAGGGGAAATATGCATCAATTCCTATGAAGTCAATATCCTCCCAAAAAGTAGTTCTAGGATATTCATCCCAATTCGCTGCATAAGTCAATTTTCCTTTATAAACATTTCTGATTTTTCCAATGAGATTTTTCCAGAATACCGGTCTGTTTTTTACAAATTGCTCCAATTCCGTTCCAATACACAAAAGTGCTGTATTGGTTTCTTCTGCCAATAGTGCGTACGACATCAAAAACTTCTCATACGAAGTTTCCAATGCTATCCAATCTTCTTCCGATTGCATTTTTAATGTACCTGTAAACTCCCCACGCCATATCCAAATTTGAGGTTTCAGCATTACCTCAACACCGTTCTTATGTAGCATTTCAATGTATTGCTTTGCACCACTTTTGGTTTCGCCAAACCATTGTCTTTCTGTATCAAAAATAATTTCGGGTGAATTTATTTCTCGAATAAAACCAAAAGGCATAACCGCAGCATGATTGGCATGTATATTCAGAATTTCCTCCACATGATGCTGACCTACCTTCTCACGTGACGCAACAAAGCTAACTCCATTGATTTTTTCAAATTTCTGACTGGCACAGGAAAATTGTAGAAAACACAAAAATAATAGGCCTAAAGTCCTCATTCATTAGTAATTAAGAATTTAAATTTAAGCTATTTATTACTATTCGCTAAAATATGGCTCTCAATCCTATGTTAAAAGTCTGGCCCAATCCCGTATTATTACCTCTTAAGAAATTAGTATAGAGTACCTCTACGTTTAAGGCATTCGTTAATTGGTATTTGGCACCACCACCCATTGCCGTATAATCTTGATCAAAATTATTGCCCAAATCAAGGCGTTGGGAGTGCTGAATCAATCCCAATATCGTAAACTTGGGACTTGGAAAATAACTTAAGAACAATCCAGGTGCGAGGATAAGACTATTATTTGCAAAACTCTCACCTGCTTTACCAAAATGCAATTCTGAATTTAGCTCAGTGAACAATTGCAATTTTTCACTGGGAAAGGTATAGTCATAAAAAAATCGATTCTGCCATGTATACCCTTTCTGGTCCAAAAACACACTATTCTCAGTCTCGTTGTCTACCAATGGAATGAAAAATGAACTTTGGATGGAAAAATTACTTTCTGATGCGAAAGGAACAAACTTGATTGACGGTGCAATTGAAGTAATTCCGGAACGGGCAGTACCATCATCACCATCAAACTTAAAAACATCCAATGCCTTGCGGTCTTTTATAACATTACTCCGCATCTCAACGATGGCTCCAATATTCCATCTTTTATTCTCACCTATTCCTGTATAAACCTCTATAGTCGAAGTAAAAAATGTAGCACGTGGAATTCTCCCCTCCTCAAAAGTACTTCTAGTCTCCGTATAAAGGTTATTGAACCACTTTAAATCCCATTGTCCCTTGCCAACCAATTTAGAAGGCGTGTATTGTTGAATGTTACTTTTTTGGGGTGCATCTTGCACATTATCCTGCGAAAATCCACTTTCTGAAATAAACAAGATTACTATTAAACCTAAAAGCGTTTTGATCTTTTGCATTTGTATTGTTTGAAGTTGTTTTATTAATTATCATTCAATGCCCAGTTATAGGTATAAAATGAAACCTTCACCTTCTCAGGCAATTTTTCGGTTCGGTATTGATTTATGAAATCGACCAAACTCCTTCCATCCTTGGTAAAGTCACTTTTATACCATTCAAAAATCTGCGAAATCTTAACCTTGTTTTTGTCTACTTGAATAAACGCAGGATTATTCAAAGCTAGTGATGTTTGCTTTTCCAATTGCGCATCCAAGGTACTCGGCATATATGCATTTTTTATTATTGGAGGACAACCTAATCCCGCACAAACTAAAACAAAATGGAATCGCGGCTCTTTTGGAAAGACAGCCCGTAACATTATATGCTCTATATCATTGAGGGTTATTAGCTCACCTCCTATTTCGTGCTTTTTCAAATCAAAAAACCCTATTTTATCCAAAGGGGATTTAATAGGATAATTATCAACTATGCTCTTTATGACCAAAAGGTTATACCCATTAATCCAAAAAGCTTGATAATCCACTGCGTTATCCTCCGAGAAATTTATTTTCTTGGCAATGTCCAATAACTCATTTATGGAAGACGGATCCTTGACAATCGATTTGTAATCAACGCTACCATCTTTAATATAAGTATTGAAAAACGTGTCTGCTTGTGTAAAGAATTCAGTCTCATGCTGCGCTCTTCCAATTAATACGGTTAAAAAACAAAAAATTAAGGCTATTGGGTTTTTAAACATTTTCCTAATTTTTAAACTCAAACAAATCTTAGGTCGATCCCATTACCAACTTCTTACAATTGGCTTTAAATTCAAATAACACCAAAAGATATCACATAATTATAACAGAATTAAATAAGCTTGAAAATTAAGTTCCTATATTTAGTTGCGACATAAGTTCAGACAATCAATTAAAATCATATGGAACACATTGTTATTATTGGCAACGGCATTTCTGGCGTAACTGCCGCTAGACATATTCGAAAACTTTCCGATAAAAAAATTACCATCATTTCTGCTGAGACAGAATATTTCTTTTCACGAACAGCACTCATGTATGTGTATATGGGTCATATGAAGTTTGAACATACCCAACCCTATGAAAATTGGTTTTGGAAAAAAAACAGGATAGAACTAATAAATGCTTATGTCGAAAGAATTGATCATTCAGAAAAAAAACTCCATTTAAAAGGAGACTCAGACATTTCATATGACAAATTGATTATAGCTACAGGTTCTAAACCCAATAAATTTGGTTGGCCCGGACAGGACTTAAAAGGTGTACAGGGATTGTATTCCAAACAAGATTTAGAGGGAGTTGAAAAATACGCCCCAGACAATAAGGTTTGTAACAGAGCGGTAATAGTTGGCGGTGGATTAATAGGAATCGAACTGGCCGAGATGCTTCGCAGCAGGGATATACCAGTCACATTTTTAGTTAGGGAAGATAGTTTTTGGGATGTGGTTTTACCTTCAGGAGAATCTGAAATGATCAATGAACATATTTTAGAGCACCATATTGACTTGCGATTAAAGACCAATCTGGTTGAAATTATTTCCGATGAAAATGGACGAGTTAAAGCGGTCACTACAGATAAAGGAGACACCATAGAATGCAATTTTGTCGGACTCACAGCAGGAGTATCACCAAATATTGACTTCCTCAAAGAAAGTGGCATTGACCTAGGTCGCGGTGTTAAGGTTAATAGGTTCCTTGAAACCAACATTAAAAATATTTATGCTATTGGCGATTGTGCAGAGCAACATGAAGCCATTGGTAACCGGAGACCCATTGAAGCAGTTTGGTACACCGGCAGAATGATGGGTGAAACAGTTGCCCAAACTATTTCTGGTAATAAAATCGAATATAAACCTGGGTTTTGGTTCAATTCAGCCAAATTTCTAGACTTAGAATACCAAACCTATGGATGGGTATTCAGTAATCAAGGGAAAAAAGATTATGAAAAGCATTTTCATTGGAGACATCCCAAGGAAAAAATCTGTATTACGGTTGCCCATCATACTGAAACCAAGCAATTTTTGGGTATCAACACTTTTGGAATTCGTATGCGGCATGAAATATTCGATCGTTGGTTGACCGAAAATAGGAATGTTGAATATGTCATGGAATATTTAAAGGATGCCAATTTTGACCCAGAATTTTATGCGCAATACGAGTCTGACATTGTATCAAAGTTCAATTCTGAATTTGGAACCAAAATTGTTCCCAAAAAGAAAAGTTGGAAACGAATTTTTAAAACAGCATAAGGCACTATGAAAACAATAAAAAACAGTGGCCTTATCATCTTTTTGATTGGCTTGGGAATTTTTACATCACTCATTTTCATAGGTAAATTCGAGGTTAATCAAGATACGCTGGATCAGGTTATTTCTGAAAAAGGGATAAAGAGTGAAATCTTCATTGAGGAGTTGAAAAAAAATTTAATGGGTAAAGAGTTTGAAGGCATGCTTTCGTTCTCTCCAAAAATTACTTCAGCCTTAGAAACTGCAAACCAACAACATCGAAGTAACAAGGAGTACAAAAAAGTTATTTATACTGCCCCTCATGACATGGCAGCGTTCATAGGAAAGAAGGCTGGCAGTGGATTTATAACGAACAATAAAGGTTTAATGTGGTTTTTAACCTTTGGTCTTGGCATAATCGGAGCCTTAATATTCATTATCCCAAACGTAATATTGCTCGGCGCAAAGGGGATAAAAAATGATGGCATTTATCATGAAAATGCCACGAATAGGGGTTGGATTGCTTGGTTCGTATTTATCTTCCTTGTCTCCTTTTATTTAATTCTTTATTTCCGTTCAGAATATGCTGTGAATTGGACATATTTGCTCGACCCGATTAGTGAAAGTCTTAGCGGTAATCCCGCCGGACATTGGTTCGTTTATGGTTTTATGTATTGCGTGGTCATGACCGTCATGGCTGTTCGCATGTATATAAAATATCGCCATAATTTGTATCAAATGGTGCGAACGACCTCGGTTTTGTTCTTTCAGATTGTATTTGCTTTTCTGATTCCCGAAATCATGGTGAGATTACAAATGCCTTACTACGATTTCAAAAATGCCTTCCCCTTGGATTACGATTTCTTTTTTAGCTGGAACTTAAAGGAACTTATGTCAAGTGGCGGAATTGGTTTATTCATACTCGTTTGGGGAATAGTTTTGACACTTATTATTGTTCCTGTAATGGTGTACTTTTTCGGTAAAAGATGGTATTGTTCTTGGGTATGTGGTTGCGGTGGCTTAGCGGAAACTTTGGGTGATCCATATAGACAACACTCGAGCAAGTCTCTTTTTTCTTGGAAAGTTGAACGTTGGCTTGTTCATTTGGTTTTGGTCTTTGCCGTAACGATGA
>CAZYQR010000080.1:0-9936 GCA_964649755.1 uncultured Maribacter sp.
GTCATTTTAATATAAGGCTATGTCACTTTTGTACATTTTTTTAATAGCGATGTGATTTTTTTGCAACAAGGGACACTAATAAACCAAACCAAAACCAGTACATGGATAGGGAGAATGAATTTGTTCAAGTTATAAAACAGAACGAAGGTGTTATTTTTAAGATTACCACGATTTATACAGATAATAGGGAAGACCAACAGGATCTGTACCAAGATATTGTTTATCAGTTATGGAAATCTTTTGATTCCTTTAGGAATGAAGCGAAATTCAGTACTTGGATGTACCGAATAGCGTTGAACACGGCTTTAACACGAATAAAAAAGAATAAACGTAAAGGGCATTCAGTAGCTATAGATAGGGTAGTACTTAGTCAAACCGAATTTTATGATACTGAATTTGAAGAGCGGGTAAAAATGCTATATGCCCAAATACACCAGCTCAACATTTTGGAAAAAGGTATAATGTTGTTACTGTTAGAGGGCAAAAAGTATGATGAAATAGCCGAAATAACGGGAATGTCATCCAGTAATATTGGTACTCGAATTTCGCGTATCAAAGAAAAATTAAAATCACAAATGGTTAAATAATTAGCATATGGAAATTGAAGAATTACAAGCCACATGGACTCAAATGAGCGAAGAGCTTGAAAAGCAAAAAAAGTTAACGAAAGAAATCATATTGAAAATGACACATCAAGACTATAAAGACAGATTGAACAAAATTGCAATCCCAGAAAAAATCAGTGCTGTTTTTACGTACGTTGTCGCAGCTATTTTACTTTTCAGATTTTATGAATTGGACACATTGCCGCTACAAATATGTGGGATCATGACCTTGTTCATACTTATTGTACTGCCATATTTCTCGCTTAAATATTTAAATGGTATGCGAAATTTGGATGTTTCTGTATTAAACTATAAGGAGAGTATAGTTGCGTATGAAAAAAGCAAGCAACGATATCAAAGGTTTATGAAATTTACGGTCTACGCCGGGTTTTTTCTTATGCTGATAATTATCCCGGTAACGTCTAAAATATTCAATGGAGATAATATTTTTTTAGAATCCCAAGGTAATTTTTGGTTCTGGTTTTTGCCGCTGGGAATGGTTTTTTACTATTTGTTTACGCGCAGGGTAATTGGTTGTTATAATAGCAATATTAAAAAAGCAGGGGTGATTTTAGAAGATTTGGAGTAGCCATTATATAAATCGCAATTGTTTTTGAATATAATCCAATATAAGCATCCAATTCATTTTTAAGACTAGTGCCGCTGTGGGTACATTGTCGTCTTCAATGGCAGAGATTATGCCATCATGTTGGTTATCTGATTTTGCATAAATGGAATCATCTGACATAAAAGCCCTTTCATAAAAAATTATTCGGGTTTTAAGATCAGTCAATATTTGTTGGGCTAGTGCATTTTTATAATGCTGGGTAAGAATTTTATGGAATTCGAGCTTAGCATGAATTCTTGATAAGGTGTCCTTCGCACCTTTGAATTTAATCTGGGTTTCTTTTAAGGAGACTATGGAAGTCTCGTCAAAGACTGAGTTCTCAAGTGCCAGGACCTCTAAATCAGCCACAAGTTCATATAAGTCTTTTGCCTCCAGGTAATTTAATTCAGCAATAATAAACCCTCTATTGGGAATGGCTTTGATGAGTTTAGATTGCTGTAATTGCGTAAGTGCCTCACGAATAGGCGTTACACTAACATCCAATTTCCGCGCCAAGGCTGCAAGATTTATGGTTTTTTCAGGTTCTAATAGTCCATTTGTCATTTGGTCTAGCAAATGCTCTCGTACTTGATCACGTAAAATTATCTTGGAAATCATACAACTAATATAATATATCGTATACGATTTAACGAATTAAAGTTAACTGTGGTATATACGAACATTGAAATTTTGATAATCTGTTGTAAAGTGGCAATAAATGGTACTTAATTGTCATTAATCAATCATCGAATTTTACAAAATAGGGGTAACTTAGTTATGATTATGAAGAACCCCTATTTAAGCCTTATTGTAGCCCTCATTTTCTTACAGGGAATTGCCCAAAAAAAGAATGAATCTTTTAGGTTGAATATTCGTAAAACTACTGCTCCCATTGTTATAGATGGAGTAGGCGATGAACTAGCTTGGAAAAATACCGATGTGGCCGACGATTTTTTCATGGTAATACCAATGGATAATCGAAAGGCCAATGAAAAATCAGAAATTCGAATGGCATACGACGATAAAAATATTTATCTCCTAGCAACTTTTTTCAATAACACCAAAGGGAAAAATTTCGTGGAATCTTTACGTCGTGATTTTTCTTTTGGAAAGAATGATAACTTTTTACTTTTTTTAGACCCATTTAATAATCAAACTACTGGATTTTCTTTTGGTTCTAATGCTGCCGGCGCACAGTGGGATGGAACCATGTTTGGTGGGGGTAGTATTGACTTAAATTGGGATAGTAAATGGGTTTCCCAAGTAGTAAGGGATGATGATAAATGGGTTTTTGAAATGGCAGTTCCTTTTAAATCCATTCGGTACGAAGATGGTGTGAAGGAATGGGGTATTAATTTTAGTCGATTGGACCTAAAGGCCAGTGAAAAATCTAGTTGGACGCCTATACCAAGACAGTTTCCTACCGCTTCATTGGCGTATACTGGGGTTTTGGTATGGGATGCACCACCTCCATCACCAGGCACTAATGTATCTATTATTCCTTATGTCTTGGCCAGTTTAAACAATGATCTTGAGGGGGAAACTACTTTTGATAAAAAGGTTGGTGGAGATGTAAAGATAAGTCTTACTTCATCTTTAAACCTTGATTTAACGGTTAACCCGGATTTTTCGCAAGTTGAAGTCGACCGTCAAGTCACTAATTTGGAACGATTTGAACTTTTTTTTCCTGAGAAAAGACAATTTTTCTTAGAGAATGGAGATTTGTTTGCCAGTTTTGGTTATCCAACTATACGACCTTTCTTTTCACGTAGAATTGGCTTGGGAGTACCTATAAGGGCAGGGGCTAGGGTTAGTGGTAACTTAAATAATAAATGGAGGTTAGGTCTCATGGATATGCAAACCGCGGCAGTAGATGAAACCGGGCTCCCAAGTCAGAACTTTGGGGTACTATCAATACAACGTAAAGTCTTTAGTAGGTCTAGTATTGGCCTGATGATCGTGAATAAAGAATCATTCAATTATCCCCAAGAGAATGATTCGATTACAGACTTGTATCCAAAGTTCAATAGAAATATAGGTGTGGAGTATAACTTGGCATCATCCAACAATTTGTGGAACGGTAAGGCATTTTTATTGAAGTCGTTCTCCCCGAATAAAATAGGCAATGGTATTACACAAGCTGCCCATTTGGAATATAAAAGCAGAAAATGGAACTGGCGTATCCAAGAAGAATCGGTTGAGGAAAGTTATACGGCGGAGGTAGGTTTTGTTCCTAGAAATGGCTATATAAATGTTCAATCTTTTTTAGGTCATCTTTTTTTCCCTAAGGCAGGTACTATTTTGAGCCATGGGCCTACGTTGAACAGCAGTTATTTTTTTAATGAAAATTTCGAACGGACCGATAATCAGAGTTACCTCTTATACGCATTGGATTTTCGGAACCGGAGCAGCTTGGAGTTTTTCATATCAGATGACTATGTAGAATTATTATCGCCTTTTGACCCTACCAGATTGGGAAAGGGGGAGCTAGCAGCAGGCACCAAACACCAATGGAACGCATATGGATGGATGTACGAATCAAAACCCCAAAGCCTTTTCACCTATACCTTCGATACCCGTTTTGGTGGCTACTATGAGAATGGTAACCGAACAAGTCTTACGACGGCGTTGGGTTATCGGTTTCAACCCTATGTGAGTTTAAATGCAAATTTGAACTACAACCGCATCAAATTACCTTCTCCTTGGAATACGAATCAATTTTGGCTCATAGGATCAGAGGTTGATGTTACTTTCACAAATAAATTGTTCTTTGCCACACTTTTTCAGTACAATGAACAATCCAAGAATTTCAACTTGAATTCTAGGTTCCAATGGCGCTATAAGCCGGCTTCTGATTTGTTTATAGTGTATACCAATAACCATCTTTTAGCGCCTTATTCTGGAAGAACATGGTCACTCACCTTGAAACTAAATTATTGGTTTAACCCATAGAAGCACAATTTTTCCTTTATCTGCCACATTTTTTGTCATGCATTCCAATTTTTTAATAGCATTTTAGTATTTTTAAAGGATTCTTTAATCATTCCAAAATTTCAAGCAGTAATTTCCCAAGACTTGCAAGAAACCTAAATACTGGAGGTAATATTTTTGATAAAAAAAAAGGTGTTGTGGCTCATAATAAGGTGCATCACTGAAATGAGTATCCGTCCCAAATTAGAATACCTATTGTTAAAAAGAGATAGCGATCTCGATAATATCTTATAGGATTTTGAAATAAGAATCAAATCGAAATCGCACTTAATATAAACTAACATTTGCAGTAAAAAACTAACAAATGTCATGTTATTCGATATAATGTAATTCTAGATTTGTAACTACAACTTAAATCAATGTTCCATGAAAATATACGACGATAAACACATAAAAAATGTAGTCCTAGTAGGGGCTCATAATTCTGGCAAAACGACCTTGGCGGAGACGATGCTTTTTGAGGCCGGATTGCTCAATAGGAGAGGAAGTGTTGAAAGTTTCAACACGGTATCTGATTATCATGAAATAGAGCATGTTAGAGGAAATTCAGTATTTGCAACTCCGATGCACACTGAATGGAGGCAGTACAAGATAAATATTATCGACACTCCAGGTCTTGATGATTTTATTGGTGAGATTATATCTTCGATTCGCGTTGCCGATACAATTGTTACGGTGTTAAATGGTCAGTATGGGGTAGAAGTAGGGACTGAGATTATTTGGAATTATATTGATAATTACCAAAAACCGACCTTATTCGTAATCAATCAAATAGACCACGTAAATGCCAAATTTGAAGAAAGCTATAATAGCATTAAAAACTTGGTAGGAAATAATGTGGTTCAAATACAATATCCAATAATGGTGGATGGTGCCCAATGCATTATTGATGTGTTGAAAATGAAAATGTATAAATTTGGTCCGAATGGAGGTAAACCTGAAAAATTTCCAATCCCGGATGACCAAAAGGAATTGGCTGATCAATTGCACAATGAACTGGTAGAGAAAGCTGCTGAAAATGATGAGGAGCTAATGGAACTGTTTTTTGACAAAGGAACATTGAATGAAGATGAAATGCGTCTAGGGTTAAAGGCAGGGATGCTTAACCATGAGGTTTTCCCTGTATTCTGTACCTCTGGGCTCAATGATATGGGTAGTGGTCGCCTTATGGGTTTCATTGATAATGTTGCGCCTTCAGCTGCTGATTTAAAACCTGAACAAAGTGTCGAGGGAAAAACTATTGAGCGCAAAAAAGAGGCTCCTACAGCGCTCTTTGTTTTCAAAACAATACATCAACCCAACCTAGGGCAAATCACCTTTTTTAAGGTTAAATCTGGTGAAGTCAATCAAAATGATAAATTGGAAAATTCCAGGAATGAGGAAACCGAGATTCTGAACCAGCTTTTTATCATGGATGGTAAAAAACGTGAACCCGTCACAAAATTGACTGTTGGGGATATAGGTGCAACCTTAAAGTTGAAATACACAGAAACTAATGATACGTTGCACAAGATTGGTAAACCCATTACCATAAAACCTATCCAATTCCCAGAACCTAGAACAAGAAAATCAATATCTGCTGTAATCAAGAAAGAAGAAGAGAAACTAAGTGATGCCTTGAGAAAAATACACAGTCAGGATCCTACGGTTGATATAACGTATTCCAAGGAGCTAAAGCAATTAATTTTAGGTTGTCAAGGCGAGTTGCATTTGGCAACGATTGATTGGGCTTTGAAAAACATCTATGGTATTGAGGCCAAGTTCGAAAAACCCAGAATCGCTTATAGGGAAACTATTCAGCGTTCTACAAATGCCAGCTACAGACATAAAAAACAATCTGGTGGCGCTGGACAATTTGCCCAAGTACACATAAAAATCGAACCTTGGTACGAGGGCATGCCAGAACCAGAGGGATTCAATCTCAGGGGAAAAGAAGAAGTTGATCTTCCATGGGGTGGCAAACTCATGTTTTATAATTGTATTGTAGGTGGTGTAATAGATGCCCGTTATTTACCGTCAGTTATGAAAGGTATTTTGGAGGTGATGGAAGAAGGACCTTTGACTGGTTCTTATGTTCGTGATGTAAGGGTAATGGTTTATGACGGTAAAATGCATTCAGTGGATTCAAATGATATTTCCTTTAAAATAGCAGGTGCGCATGCTTTTAAGGAAGCTTTCTTGAATGCAAAACCCAATTTAATGGAACCCGTTCAGGAACTCACGGTCAAAGTACCAGAGGAGATGGTCGGTAATGTAATGACCGATTTACAATCCCGAAGGTCCATTATTCAAGGAATAGACACCAATGGTCATTTCCAAATATTAAAATGTATGGTACCTGCAGCCGAACTTTATGGGTACTCCACCAATTTAAGGTCAATGACGCAAGGTAGGGCTACCTTTAAATCTGTTTTCTCATCCTTTCAGGCCGTTCCATCGAATGTTCAAAAAGGATTGGTAAAACAAGACTAACAATAAATTTCTAATCAACCCAAGTAAAAAGGGCACACCTATTTTAAGTGTGCCCTTTTTCAATTTAATACCTGCAAAATAATCAACTATTCTTTATCCAATTCGTCAAGTAATTTTTGATAGGTTTCAATGTTGGTATATAGTTTACCTCCTAAATTAATAATAGGGGTTTTCAAGGAATCCACTGGGGTGCTATTGGCCCCAAAAGAACGCTGTAATTGACTGGTTATATTTTCGTTTTCCGAAAGCAAATATGAAATGTACTTATATTTCCCATTTTCCAAGGGTGATATAATGCTATCACAGCTAGTACAATTATGAGGAATATATATGGTTATTTGTTTTTTCGGGCTGATTTTTATCTTTTCAAAAGGTTTTTTTAATGCCCTCTTGGATAGACTATCATTTTGGACAATGCTATACGTATACGATGGTTTTTTTCCTCTAATCAACATAATTGTCTTAATGTGGATTTTTGAAGCGGCTGGTACTCTTATCAATCGTGGTTTTGCTTTGCTTTGCCGAAAATTTGTACCAGAAATTGTAACCATTACATCATAATCAGTAGTACTCTCATTAATTGCAAAAAATGCCAGTCTATTTGGGATATCTTCAACAACTACATTAATGGGAGATGTTTGTGCAGTTATCTGCAACATAAAAAACAACGCAAAAATATTCAGCTTAACCATATGATGGAGATTTATGCTCAAGATATAAATTTATTATTTGGAAAGATTTATATAATCGCATACGCTTGATGGTGCTAATCTCTAAATAAAAAAAGGAGTTACATTAAATGTAACTCCTCAATCAATGTAACACCTCAATCTTTAACTATTATTGCTATTTATCAATTCTGGCAATCTAATGGCTAAAATTTCTATACTCAGCCCAGCGTACTCTTTTACTATTTTTGAAGTTTGAAAAATAACTGTACTTTCTTGCTTCTGTCGGTGTTTTGCTTATTGTTGCTTTCATGATTTCTGTTTTTCATCCTGAATGGTGTTCAGGGTTGTTTTATGATTTGATGATGATGATTCTTGGTTATCGATTATAATTTCTATACCCTGCCCATTGAACCCTTTTTGAGTCTTTAAAAGTTGAAAAGAATGAATTAACCCTTGTTTCCGTTGCTGTTCTTCTGATTGATGCTCTCATGAATAAATATTTTTAACTGTTAATTGTTTTGTTTTCAATTTTTATATTGTGCAGTCTGTCTGTTATCCAACCAGAACCTATTTGGTAATAAATTCTTGGTCTTAATTGATGTTGATGTAAAGTTTCCATTTTGTTGTTTTTGATTGACTTACACCTAATAGACGAGAGGGAATTGTTTTTGTTACAGTACTATGTATAATAAGGTACTATTTTATATAATAATTAACAAAATAGGTATTAAATAGGAGTGGGGAGACTATATCAAAAACTTGATATACAATATGTTAAGTAATTTAGATGATATTTTGTGAAAAAGTGTTAAATATTTGATTAGGTGATTTAGATCATTGCTCTGGCTCTTTAATTTAATTTCATTTGTATCAAAATTTAGAAATGACGCTGGTTATAATTCTTATTGTACTAAGTGTTTTTTTATGCTACTTGCTATTCATTAAAATGGTTTTGTATGTGGATACAGCAAATAATGAATATTATGTCCAGGCTAAGGGCTTGGTTAAAGCAAATATTGAAACCCATGATACCGAATTAATCCAAATTAAATTGAATACGCTGTTCATGAAATTTAGTTTTTTTCCCTTTGGAAAATCAAAGAAGAAAAAGAAAAAGACCAAAACTGAAAAGACTACAGTAAGTAAGCGCAGGACTATTGAAATTCAAAGATTATTTAGAATTGCAAGAACTTTCAAAGTGGTTCAATTGACAGTGGATGTGGATACAGGTGATTGTATTACCAATGCTAAACTGTATCCTCCTTTTGCATTCGTGAATTATTATGGAGGTCAATTTAGGGTGAACTTCGAAGGTAGAAATCGGCTATTATTACATGTAGAGAATCGCCCAATACGAATCATTAAATCAATTATTAACTTTTAAAATAGTATAAAATGGAACTACATTTTGAAGAATTATTAGGCAAAATTACAGACTTTATAAAGTCTGAGGCCAATACAGACACTGTAGTTGGTGAACAATTTGAACTCGGTGAATTCAAATGTGTACCTGTGATTAAAGTAGGTATGGGATTTGGTTCAGGTGGAGGAGAAGGAACGGAAGCAAAAATGAAAAAAGGACAAGGCATGGGAGCAGGAGCTGGTGTAGGTATAGAACCTATTGGCTTCTTGGTGACCAAAGACAGCGAAATATCATTCTTGGAAGCTGGTAAGACCCACGGATTGGCCGCTGCTTTTGAAAAAGTTCCTGACCTTATTGAAAAAATAGCCAAATACAAGGCTAAAGAAGAGGCTGTCGTCTAAGGTAATCTGTATTGTCACAAAATTTGAAACAAGGTTGGTGCGCATAATAAGGCTGTCAACCTTGTTTTTTTAATATCAACCAATATTAAATTATTGTAACGAGTTAAGCCAGTGTATTCATAACTCACGTCCTGTTCCTTTAATATTTAATTGCAATACATTATATTTGCAATGCTTTAAGAATTATGATCAAAAAAAATGAACATTGGTCATGGGTTTTATTCTTTGGATAGTATTTCTTTTCATTGCACGATTTTTAGACCTCTTTTCTTAAATTAATAACACAAAATATTCTAGTAAAACATGGCGAAATCGCAGCAGACATTTAACAAAAGTGAAAAAGAAAAGAAACGTTTAAAGAAACGTGAGGAAAAACAGAAGAAAAAAGTAGCCCGTAAGGCGGCAGCCAAAGAGAGTGGTGGAGGCATTCAATTTGCCTACGTTGATTATAATGGCAATTTAACCGATACCCCACCAGATCCATCTCAAAAAATTGAAATAGAGGCTGAAGACATCATATTAGGTATTCCGAAGAAAGAAGAGGGTGATGAAGAAAAGTTTGATCCCGTAAGAAATGGAAAAGTATCTTTTTACGATTCTTCAAAAGGATTTGGATTCATCATTGATGCAGTTGATCAACAAAAGTATTTTACCCACGTTAGTGGTTTAATTGATGAAATTATCGAAAATGACACTGTTTCCTTTGAACTTGAAAAAGGTATGCGAGGTATGAATGCGGTTAGGGTTAAAAAAATATAGTTTCGTAGTATTCAGTATAAAACATTTGATTTAAAAGGACCACAAAACGATTGTGGTCCTTTTTTTT
>CAZYQR010000081.1:0-9668 GCA_964649755.1 uncultured Maribacter sp.
ACATGGAATCAGTTTTTGTTTCAATAGGAAACAATCTGGTTCCATTTTTTATTGATAAATGTCGTTTACACAAGTCGAACTTGCTACGTATCGACTTTGAAGAAGTGAAGACTGAAAATGATGCGGACCGGATCATGGGTTCCGAACTTTTTCTTCCCCTTTCCTTTCTTCCCAAACTTACAGGGGATAAATTCTACTTTCACGAAGTAATTGGTTTCGCGGTCATAGATAGTGTCCATGGAAATATTGGCACTATAAAAAGCATTAATGATTCTACTTCACAAGCACTTTTTGAAATTGAAAAGGGAGACAAAGAATTATTGATTCCAGTCAATGATGAGATTATCACCAAAGTAGATCGTGAAAGTAAAACCATTTTCGTTACAACTCCTGAAGGATTGGTAGCACTTTATTTAGGATAAAATCCAAGTCGACAATTTCGAGCATTTTTGCTCATTTATTTCAAAGCCTCATCACAATAAGCCAAACATTTCTTGACTTCCGCTACGGCATTGGAACCCTCGGGCACTTCATATTCCAATTCTATCGTTCCTGGAAATTTATACTTTTCGTCTCGCATTAATTGTAATGCTTCCATAATAGGGGTCTCACCTTGTCCCCATGCTAAATTGCCCTTTCCTTTTTCAGGAGTCTGCCGATCTTTCAAATGCATACTTTTGATTCGGTCATGTTTGATCTTTATTATATCAATAGGATTTGTATTTCCTGCAGCAACATAATGCCCCAGATCAAGATTCAAGGCATTGAATTCCGACTGCCCCAATGCGGTGTCCCACAACGTAGGTGATTGCTGTTCGTGACCATGATACCCCACATAAATTCCGTGCTTTTTAGCAAAAGTCCCTAATCGTAAAGTATGGGCATCATCACTTGGGTGTTCTACGGTCACATGGCTAGCTCCTAGAACCTTAGCGGTCTTCATTCCCCATTCTATATCCGTATCAGAATTATTTTTACCAAAAGTGTTTCTAGGCTTAAATGCATAAATAGATACTCCAGCATCATTGTACATTTTTCTGAATTTGGCAAACTTGGTTAAATCGACCGTTTGACGCCACCCAGAGACTTTTATATTGTGAGCCTTTACTTTTGCCTGAAAATCCAACAATTCTTTCTGTTCATCTTCAGAAATTTCCCCATTACGCTTTTTTCGCATCAATCCGGAAAAAGCAGCTCGATTCATATTGCTTTCAGGTCTCCCAGCAAAAGTCTCTGCAGGATCACCTATCAATTCAATAGCGTTGATACCACAATCCAAAACATACTTCAGAATAGCTTCGGCACTCTGATCTTCCATACTTCGAAAAGAATATGTGATCACGCCAATCTGAATGCCATTAATAATCGAATTTGGTTTTTTATAGTACTTCAGTATCGTTGGTGCTCCAAAAAGTGTTGGCCCGATTAAGGTCGAACCCGCCGCCAAGGTTAGGGTATTTGTTAAAAACTTTCTTCTGCCAGGTATTACATGATTTTTCATAAGTTGCTGTCTTTATAATGCGCTATCGTTTCCGTTATAATAGTTTTGTAATTCTTTTGGGTCGCCCCTCAAGTACAATCCACAATATTTGTTACTTTCGTCTCCTTCGAATACACGATTTTCACAGGAAATTAAGTATTTTCATACCAATTAACAAGCTTTCTTATGACTTACCAAAATAGCACTTTCTATTTCAGCACCTTTGTAAAATTCATTCTTCTATACAGTTTTGTGGGAATCACCTTTTCCTGTAAGGACAAAGACGAAAAATTCTCAGAGGAATCATTAGCACAACCCAATGTTGTGCTCATCTTTACAGATGACCAAGGCTATCAGGACGTAGGTGTGTTCGGGTCACCTGACATTGAAACCCCAAATCTGGACCAAATGGCCAAAGATGGGGTACAACTCACAAGTTATTATTCCGCACAGGCAGTTTGTTCTGCTTCTAGGGCTGGTATTTTGACAGGCTGTTACCCAAATCGCATTGGAATTCACAATGCTTTAGGGCCCGGCAACACACATGGTATTAACAGTACCGAAACCACGTTGGCAGAAATGCTTAAAGACAACGGCTATAAAACAGCGATTTTTGGAAAATGGCACTTAGGGCATCATCCTGAATTTATGCCTAACCGTCACGGCTTCGATGAGTATTTTGGCATCCCCTATTCGAACGATATGTGGCCTTATCATCCACAACAAGGACCCATTTTCAATTTTCCGGATTTACCCTTGTATGAAAATGAAACAGTCATCGATACCTTGACTGAACAATCAAACTTGACTACGCAAATCACGGAACGAAGTGTCGATTTCATCAATAGGAATAAGAATAATCCTTTCTTTTTATATGTACCTCATCCGCAACCCCATGTACCACTGTTCGTATCCGATAAATTTAAAGGGAAATCAAAAAGAGGGTTGTATGGTGATGTGATTATGGAAATCGATTGGTCCGTTGGTCAAATTATTGATGCGTTAAAAAAGAACGGACTCGAAGATAATACCATAGTTATTTTTACTTCAGATAATGGGCCTTGGTTGTCCTATGGAAACCACGCAGGTAGTGCATTGCCTTTTCGAGAAGGCAAAGGAACCGCTTGGGAAGGTGGCCAGCGCGAACCTTTTATCATGAAATATCCGAATAAATTAGAAGCGGGTAAGGTAGTGGATGTTCCCGTGATGGCAATTGATATGTTACCGACTATCGCTGTGCTTACCAATTCCAAACTGCCGGAATTGACTATAGATGGTAAAAACGCTTGGAATGTTATCTCCGGGGAGAGCGATGAAAGTCCGCAAAAAGCCTATTTCTTTTACTATCGCGTAAACGAGCTTTTTGGTGTTCGTTATGGAAAATGGAAAATGTATTTCCCGCATCGTTACCGCACTATGGAAGGACAAGAACCAGGTAAAGATGGGCTGCCCGGCGAATACAAAATGATCGATTTGGAGGAGATTGAGTTGTATGACGTTGAGAGTGATATAAGTGAAACCAAGAATGTGGCAGAGCAAAATCCGCAAGTAGTCGAGGAAATTAAACTACTGGCGAATGAAATGCGCTCCAGACTGGGGGATTCATTATTGGAATTGGAAGGATCAGAAACCAGGGAGCCTGGAAGAATTGAATCAGAATAATGTTTGTCATTACTGCTCCTGTTTGCCGACAAGATCTGGAATCAATATGTAATCTGATTTTAAATAAAAAACTTTATTCTGTCATTCCTGCCTACGCAGGAATCCGTTTAACTAACAATATCCAACGCGATGTCATTCCTACGGCCTGTGCTGAACTCGTTTCAGTAAGGCAGGAATCAAAATTGAAAAATATCATACTGGCCTTTCATTATATTCTAAACACTAAATTAGTTGCTATTACTGTCATTCCTGCGGCCTGTGCTGAACTCGTTTCAGTAAGGCAGGAATCCGTTTAACTAACAATATCCAACGCGATGTCATTCCTACGGCCTGTGCTGAACTCGTTTCAGTAAGGCAGGAATCAAAATTGAAAAATATCATACTGGCCTTTCATTATATTCTAAACACTAAATTAGTTGCTATTACTGTCATTCCTGCGGCCTGTGCTGAACTCGTTTCAGTAAGGCAGGAATCCGTTTAATTAACAATATCCAACGCTATGTCATTCCTGCGAAGGCAGGAATCCACTATAAAACATGTATACTTTTCAACATCAATATTATGTTTATATCCTAACTAATAAAAAAAATGGAACGCTCTATATTGGAATGACCAATAATTTGGAAAGAAGAATCTATGAACACAAAAATAAATAAATTGAAGGTTTTACCAACAAATATGGATTGGACAAGTTGATGTTCATGGAAAGCTATCAATATGTGCAAGATGCGATTACAAGAGAGAAACGAATGAAAAAATGTACTCCAGTTGGAGTTAATCCTGACCCTTGTCGAAGGGAAGCAATGACAATATAAAGAACGCTTCAAACCAAATCTGAAATTTTGACTAAGCCTTTCAAATTCAAACAATTCACTATTCATCAAGATCGCTGTGCCATGAAGATCGGTACAGACGGTGTACTTCTCGGGGCATGGACTTCTTTAACCAAAAATCCCGATACAATTTTGGATATTGGAGCAGGCACAGGTCTAATCGCCTTGATGTTGGCGCAAAGAAGTGGGGCAGAAACCATTGATGCCTTAGAAATTGATGAAGACGCCTATGAACAATGCGTGGATAATTTTGAGGCATCCCCTTGGGGCGACCGACTTTTTTGTTACCATGCAGGATTGGATGAATTTATGGTTGAAATTGAAGACCAATATGATTTGATCATTTCCAATCCACCATTCTATGCCGAGGAAGTTCCAAGTGGAAATACTGCTAGGGATATCGCCCGGCAGAATCAATCACTACCTTTTGAAGAATTGATTGAAGGTGTCTCAAAATTGCTTTCACCTTCTGGTGTCTTTTCCATAATCATTCCGTACAAGGAAGAGGTCCAATTTATTGAGTTGGCACAACAGTCAGGACTTTACCATCAACATATAGCAAGGGTTAAAGGCAATCCCTCGTCAGAAATCAAAAGAAGTTTGCTTCAGTTTTCCTTCAACAAAAAAGAGGTCTTTAAAGATGAATTGACTATCGAAATTGAAAGACATCGATACACTCCAGAATATATAGCTCTAACGAAGGAATTTTATTTGAAAATGTAGTTTTATTTCAATCTATTCATTGGACGTGTCAAACAGGTAGGGCCACCTCCCCCTTTAACACTGATTTCTTGTCCCCGGTACGTAAGAACTTCACAGCCTGCTTCTTCAAGGGCAGCCTTGGTTTTAGGATTACCTTCAACCATTACGCATTTTCGAGGTCCTATGGCCAAAACATTACAACCCATACTCTCAAACTCATCTTCGGGCACTTCCACCAATTCAAAGCCCATATCCAATAAAACGTTTCTAAATCGAATAGGCATCAATGGAGAATAAACAACTGCTAAATCGGTATCAACTGGGCTCAAAATAGACATCAAATGAAACACATCTTCGACCCCTTTGTAATGTGGTAAATCGGCGACTATAACCTTAACCCCTATTGGGGAAAGCAAGGCTTTCAACTGCCTAATTCCTTCTTTGTTGGTTCTATAGGTGTGCCCCACGGCCAAGGTTTTTTCATTCAACCATGCAACATCACCACCCTCAAGCGTTCCAGGGGCTTTAATTGTCCCCAAAACAGGAATATCATTGGCCTGGAATGTTCTAGTTTGCGCCTCAGGCTCCAATCTTCTTCCCTCTTTTCCCATTGAACAGATGATCATTCCGTGATCTGTAGCAATTGATGCATCTCGACAATAAATAGAATCAATCTTCGTGTTAGCATCTTTAGGAAAGTGTTTTACTTCTGTATTATTGTTTAATAGTAATGTTTCAAAATTTTCATATTCACGTATGCCTTCATCAAATTTAGGCTTTGATACATAATTTAATTCCTGCCATTGTTCATCTAAGACCTTATCCGAAACAAATCCGTTGCGGACAGATTTCAAGTAAACTGTTTCTAGTTTTAAATATTCTGAATGAGAAGTCTGCATCGTTATTTTTCGCGTTTGTTCCATTGCATCAACACATAAAATGGAATGCCTACCAATAGTAATAGAAAACCATAAAAAACAGTATCTGACCCTGAGCCAAAAATAGCCCATATTGAATATGTTGCCCCCAAAGTTCCCAATGAAAATGTTTTAATCGCATTGTTGAAATGTAAATTCTTTTCGATTACCACAATTATGTATGCAGCGGCAACGAATAAATAAGGAACTAGCACTGTGAAAACGGTAATGTTCAATAGAAAAGTAAAGGCTTCTACAAGTCCAACAGAAAGGTTCATAAGCACCAACAGGGATGTTAAAATACTTCCGATTAATAGCCCAATATAAGGAGCTCCAGAACTGTTTTCCCGTTTAAAGATTCTTGGAAACATATTATCTTGTGCTGTTGCCATAGGCAATTGTCCTGAGAGTAGAATCCAACCATTTAGACATCCTATTCCGGAAATAGCTGCCCCCGCAGCAACGAAGTATCCCGCAAAATCCCCCCCAATTATTTGACCTGCATCTGCAAAAGGTTTTGGTGAACTTGCCAATTCATCAACAGGTATAATTCCAAACAAGACAACAGAGCTCAATAAATAAACTAAGGTAACAATGATGGTTCCTAGCATCGTTGCCTTTGGAACTGTTTTTTCCGGATTTTTAATATTTCCTGCAGGAATCGAAGCACTTTCAATACCCAAAAACGCATATAGGGTAATTGCAGCAGCACTTGAAATTGCAGCCCAACTTGATTCTCCTGTTAAATTAAACGATGGAAAATTACTTATATCAAAGAAGAAAATCCCAACAATTATCACAAAAATCAAGGGTAGTAATTTTAGAACGGTTGTAATCACCTGTATTTTACCTGAAGACTTCATCCCTTTTGAATTGACCCAGGTCAACAACCATATCATCCCCAAACCTACGGAAACGGCAATTACTGGATTGGTGTCCAATACCGGAAAAAAATGACTTAAAGCACCAATGATGGCAATTACAACAGCTGCATTACTTACCCAGATGGAAATCCAATACCCCCATGCAACCAAGAACCCTATAAAATCACCAAACCCAGCTTTTGAATAGATGTAAGGCCCTCCGCTTTTGTTGATAAATATCTTGCTCATATTGCTAAATATCTTTGCCAAAACTAAGGCTCCCATTGCTGTGAAAACCCAAGCCACAAGGCTTATACTTCCAAAACCAGCTAATGATGCCGGAACAAGAAATATGCCAGCTCCAATCATATTTCCTATGACAAGCGAAGTAGCTGTAATCAACCCAATTTTTTGAGGTTTTGAATTCATATAAATTGTTTATGGGAGTTTAATTTATTACGTAATTTAGAAGCATCACCAATATACAATTAATAATCAATGTCAACTAAATTCTATATAGACCCTGATATTTCAAAAGCAGAGACGTTACCCGCATCTTTTTATCGAGATCCTGAAATCTTCGAGGCAATCAAAAATAAGATCTTTTATAAATCATGGCATTGGCTAGGACATCAGGATTTAGTTGAGAACCCTCAGCATACACATCCAATGGTTTTATTGGACAACTTCATGACAGAGCCTTTGGTTTTGACAAAAGATGGTGAAGAAAACATTCATTGTTTAAGCAATGTCTGTACTCATAGAGGTAATCTCGTGGTGAATTCTTCGGGAAAGGCTAAAAAATTAATCTGTGGCTACCACGGCAGGAGGTTTAAATTGGATGGCACTTTCGAGCATATGCCAGAATTCAAAGATGCCTCAGGATTTCCACGACCATGCGATAATATGTACAAATTTGAACTAAGGCATTGGGGGCCATTTTTATTTACAGGACTTGACCCCTCATTTGAGTTTCAACAAGTAATCGACACCCTAAATGAAAGGGTTGGGTTTTTACCCCTGAATGAATTTAAGTTAGATGAAAGCAGGTCAAAAGATTATCATGTTAATGCACATTGGGCGCTCTATTGCGATAATTTCTTGGAAGGCTTTCATATACCATTTGTACATGATGATTTGAATGCTGTGTTGGATTATGGAAACTACGATACCATTTTACACGAGCATCTTAATTTGCAAATTGGCTATGCCGAAGGCACGGATACCGTATTTGATTTACCTGAAGACCATTTAGATTATGGTAAAAAAATTGCTGCTTATTATTATTGGGTCTTCCCGAACATGATGTTTAATTTTTATCCATGGGGTCTATCGGTAAACGTCGTACAACCTCTAGAAATTAATCGTACTAAAGTTTCTTTCTATAGCTTTGTTTATGATACATCTAAACTAGATGTTGGCGCAGGATCTATATTGGATAAGGTTGAAATAGAGGATGAAGCGGTTGTTGAAGGTGTACAAAAAGGGGTGCGTTCCCAATTTTATCAGGCCGGAAGATTCTCACCAACTCGAGAGCAGGGTGTGCATCATTTCCATCGCCTTTTGGCCCAATTTTTAAATGCTTAAAATTATAACAATTGGCTTTTGATATGTTATATTTCTTTATTTACCTTTGACCAAAATATTCTAACATGAAGCCCGACTTATTTGAAGCTCCCGACTATTACAATTTAGACGATTTACTATCTGAAGAACATTTATTAGTACGCGACGCTGCCCGTCAATGGGTAAAACGCGATATATCCCCTATCATTGAAGAGTATGCCCAAAAAGCTGAATTCCCGAAACAAATCATTGGTGGATTGGCAGAAATAGGAGCCTTTGGCCCCTATATCCCAGAAGAATATGGTGGGGCTGGTATGGACCAGATTAGTTACGGACTTATAATGCAAGAAATTGAACGTGGGGATAGTGGCGTACGTTCTACGGCCTCGGTGCAATCTTCATTGGTTATGTATCCAATTTTCCAATACGGAACTGAAGAACAACGCAAAAAATATTTACCGAAATTGGCCTCAGGGGAATTTATGGGTTGTTTTGGGCTTACCGAGCCCAATCACGGTTCAAACCCTTCGGGAATGGAGACAAAATTCAAGGATATGGGTGACCACTATCTTTTGAATGGCGCCAAATTATGGATATCAAATTCACCCTTTGCTGATATTGCAGTTGTTTGGGCTAAGAATGAAGAAGGACGTATTCATGGTTTGATTGTTGAACGTGGTATGGAGGGATTTTCTACACCTGAAACCCACGGTAAATGGTCGCTGCGAGCTTCTGCTACAGGGGAACTTATTTTTGACAATGTCAAAGTCCCTAAAGAAAATCTATTGCCCGGAAAAAATGGATTGGGAGCGCCGCTTGGCTGTTTGGATTCCGCCCGTTATGGTATTGCCTGGGGTGCTATAGGTGCAGCAATGGACTGTTATGATACTGCGCTGAGATATGCCAAAGAACGTATTCAATTTGGGAAACCCATTGCGGCCACACAATTGCAACAAAAGAAATTGGCAGAGATGATCACGGAAATCACTAAGGCCCAATTATTGGCATTTCGATTGGGTCAATTGAAAAATGAAGGACGGGCAACTACGGCCCAAATCTCCATGGCCAAACGCAATAATGTTGACATGGCCATCAAAATTGCCCGCGAAGCGAGACAAGTGTTAGGTGGTATGGGTATTACTGGTGATTATAGCATAATGCGACATATGATGAATCTGGAAAGTGTGATCACTTACGAAGGCACCCATGATATTCATTTATTGATAACCGGGGCAGATATCACTGGTATGCCGGCGTTTCAATAAATAAGGAAGTTAACTTCGCTCATAAACCATAAAAATTTCATCGTCAGCAATTTGCGGGTTATCCACAAAAGTAAGTTCCAATACATCCGTTTTTACTACGTAGGAATATTGGCTTCCGTTTTTGAATGTAATTACATTACCTTGGGTAGTAAATGCTCCAGCCGCATCAATAAAAAATTTGAATTCCCCCATCTCAACTTCCAGATTGTTTCCCACAAAGGTCAATTTATGACCGCTGAAATCGGGGTTATTTCCAAAAGCACAAAAACAGGACACATTGGTAAGTGTCCATTTACCTTCCAAAAGTGTAATTGAATCATCATTGTCATCATTGGAACATGAAACAAATAGAATGGTCATAAACAATATTGTAAATAGCT
>CAZYQR010000082.1:0-9564 GCA_964649755.1 uncultured Maribacter sp.
TGGTAATATGCAGCATTTTGAAAAATTATTGAGTTATAGTAATCATTTAGGTTTGTTTAGTGAAGATATTGATTTTAAGACGAAACGATTGCTAGGAAACTTTCCGCAAGCATATTCCCATTTAGCTTTGATTGAGTGTGCTGTCAACTTTTCAACTAAAGATACTGAAGAAAAAATACTTGAATCTATGCGGGAATAATTTCCTTTTTTAGTGATTTAGGACAGGATTTTTAGGTTATAGTTTTAATACTTTTCGCTAGCTCTTTAACCTTCCCTAATAATTGCTTTAGATGCTCCTTAGTAGTAAACGGATTCATGATCGTGGTACGTAAATAATGAATCTCCCTTAATTTTGTCTGAACGATATAGAATTCACCATCTTCCAATATTTGTTGTCTAATTTGCTTGTTGAGTTGGTTCAATTCCGAATTATTGAGGGAGTCATCAACATATCGGAAGCAAACAATATTCGACATGGGCTTTACGGCTATTTCAAATTGGGAATCAATCTCGATCATTTCATAAAATTGCTGCCCTAGATCATATAAAGTGGTCAAATATTCATCAAAAATGTCTTCTCCATAGGTTTTTAATAATGTATACCACTGAATGCTCATCATGGTCTTGGTACATTCAAAAGTCCGTTTTGCCAAATTGTACCAATCTTCATCTTCAGATTGATTTAAAAGATAATCTGCCTTTTGACTGAATGTTGTATGGGAATGATTTCCATCTTTAAAAAGAAGGGCAGTAGTAATGGTTGGCATCATCATCATTTTATGACCATCGATCACAACGGAATCTGCTTGGGCAATACCTTTTACGGTATATTTATATTTTGGTGAAAAAATGGAAGCACCCCCATGGGCACCATCTATATGAAACCAGATATTATGTTTATTGGCAAATGCGGCAATGGCCTCCAAATCATCATAAATACCTGTTGCGGTTGAGGGTGCGCTTCCAACAATCGCAAAAACCGTAATGCCTTCAGCTCTTGCTTTTTGATAGTGATGCTCCAAATGAGAGGTGTCCATACTAAATCCTGAGGTTGTAGGGATTTTAATGATTCCTTTTTCACCAAGCCCCATTATCTTGGCTGCGCGGTCAACGCAATAATGGGCCTCATCAGAGACCATAATCCCTAAAGCTTGATTAGATCCTTTATTCCAAACGTCATGTTCCACTATGGCCTTTCTAGCAGATAGCAGGGCCGTAAGATTTGCTAAAGTACCCCCTGAAGTCAAAAACCCACTTGATTTATCGTCATATCCGATTTTAGAACAAATGAATTCGGTTATTACCCTTTCAATGGCAGAAGGGGCCATACCCATTTCGTATACGGCCATACCATTATTCAACAATGCGCTTATTAACCCAGAAAGCGAAGCCAATGGGGCTGGCGGACTAACCTGATGGCCAATAAATTTGGGATTATGTACGTGGGTGGTGTGTTTTACTATTTCGGGAAACAACTGGGTATTATCACCTTTTACAAGATAGTTTTTCCAAAAAACATATTCGTCTACAGGAAGATTCCACCGAATCACCTTATCAGATTTTCCATTTAGTGTATTATCCAAATGGTCGGCCAGTTGATCAATCAACTGATGTCCGCGTTTTCTGAAATATTCTGGTGAATAGGCCGATTGAAGAAGCTTGTTTTCCATTACACTAAATTAGGTTTTTGTAATAAGCATTGCAACAGAATTACCCAAGGCATTTTATACTATTGGACACCAATTCTTTTCGATTAAATGCTCTTGTAAATACAAAAATTAGAAGATGTTTTGTTAAATTTGCAGACAGAAATTTATATAACATACATCATGAAATTAAAACATATTCTAAGCACCGTTCTTGTAATTGGGCTTCTTTGGTCCTGTAAGGAAAAAATGGTTGAGAACCAACCAGTTGAGGTTGAACAAAAATTTGATTATCTCGTAGATCAGTTTGCTGATTTGAAGATTCTTAGGTATCAAATTCCCGGGTTTGATGAAATGACCTTGAAGGAAAAACAATTGGTTTATTATATGACCCAGGCAGGTCTAGCTGGTCGTGATATCATGTGGGACCAAAATTATCGTCATAATCTTGAGATTAGGGATGCTTTGGAGAATATTTACACTGCCTACTCAGGGGATAAGACCACCGATGATTGGCTGGCTTTTGAGGAATATTTAAAACGTGTTTGGTTTTCTAACGGTATTCATCATCATTATTCCAATGATAAGATCATGCCTAAATTCAAAGCCGATTTCTTGACTTATTTATTAAAGGAAACAGATACTAAATTGGAAGGAGAAGCTTTTGAGGTAATTTTCAATGAGAAAGATGCTAAAAAGGTAAATAAGAAAAAGGGGGTTGATAATGTTGCTTCTTCAGCCATCAATTTTTACGATCCATCAATTACTGACGCCGATGTTGAGGCCTTTTATAAAACTGCTGACAAAGGGCCAAAAGACAGACCTATTGAAGCTGGTTTAAATTCAACCTTAGTGCGTGAAAACGGCAAACTTGTTGAGAAAGTCTGGAAATCAGGTGGATTGTATGGTGAGGCCATAGATGAAATCATCAAATGGTTGGAAAAAGCCCAGGGTGTTGCAGAAAATGAAAAACAGGCCCAAACCTTAGCACTTTTGATTGACTACTATAAAACTGGTGATTTGAATATTTGGGACAAGTATTGTGTTGCTTGGGCAACATCAACTGAAGGCAATATAGATTGGATTAATGGCTTTATTGAAGTGTATAAGGATCCTAAAGGCTATAGGGGCTCTTATGAAAGTATTATACAAGTCAAGGATTTTGAGATGTCAAAACAAATGGCGGTACTTTCTGAAAATGCACAATGGTTTGAAGACAATGCCCCATTGATGGATTCCCATAAAAAAGATAGTGTTGTAGGTATATCCTATAAAACCATTAATGTGGCTGGTGAAGCGGGAGATGCCTCTCCAAGTACACCCATAGGAGTGAACCTTCCGAACAACAACTGGATTCGCCAAGAACATGGTAGCAAGTCTGTTTCCCTCGGAAATATTCTCAATGCTTACAATAATGCAGGAGGGAGTGGTAGATTAGTGGAATTCGCACATGATGCCGAGGAAATTGAACTAGAGGAAAAACACGGTCAATTAGCTGGTAAATTACATACTGCACTGCATGAAGTAGTTGGTCATGCTTCAGGTCAAATTAATCCGGGAATAGGCCAACCTAAAGAAACTTTGAAGAACTATGCTTCAACAATGGAAGAGGGTAGGGCCGATTTAGTTGGTCTTTATTATTTAATGGACCCTAAATTACAAGAACTAGGTTTGGTTGATAATTCGGAAGAGCTTGGGAAAGCAGCGTATGACGGATATATCAGAAATGGTTTGATCACTCAATTGGTTCGTATAGAGCTCGGGAATGATATTGAAGAAGATCATATGGTGAATAGGCAATGGGTTTCTGCCTGGGCCTATGAAAAAGGAAAAGCTGACAATGTTGTTGAAAAGATTGAAAAAGATGGCAAAACCTTTTATAACATTAATGATTATACCAAACTACGTGAGTTATTCGGGCAATTATTGAAAGAAACACAGCGTATTAAATCTGAAGGCGACTTCAAAGCTGCACAAGATTTAGTTGAAGGATACGGGGTTAAGGTTGATCAAGCCTTACATGCACAAATACTGGATCGTAACCAGCAGTTTAAATCTGCCCCTTATAGTGGATTTGTAAATCCTGTTTTGGTTCCTGAAACCAATGACGCAGGTGAAATAGTTGATGTTAAGGTAACCCAACCTGAAAGTTTTGAAATGCAAATGATGCAATATGCTAAAATGTATAGCTTTTTAGACTAAGTCAAGAAGAGCATATAATTCCAAATATAAAAACCGTCCTGACGATACTGTCAGGACGGTTTTTTACTTCTGAATAATCAAAAGTTTCAATCTGAATTAGTCAAAGGTGTAACCGTTATCTGCAGCAACCTTGTCCGCAATTTGTATGCGCAAGGCTACTACATTCGGGTTATTGGTATATTTTGTGAAACGTTTAAGTCCCATGAGCATCATACGTTGTTCATCGCCTTCAGTAAATGAGATAATAGATTCTTTTCCTTTGGTAATGGCAGTTTCAGTTGCATGGAACAGATACAGTTTGGCCATTGCTATTTGCGTTGCTTGGGCTTCCTCTCCAAAGCGTTTTGCATTTTTTTCAGCTCTTAATAGCGTTGATTCTGCCATATAGATTTCAATTAGGATATCTGCAGCAGACAGCATCAACTGCTGGTGTTTTTCCAACTCTGGTCCAAATTTTTGTACTGCACTACCGGCCACCATTAGAAATACCTTTTTCAATCTTGCGATCAAATCCTTTTCTTCTGCAAAAAGTTCTGAAAAATCAGGAATATCAAAAGATGGTATGCCCATTAATTCCTCACCTACTTTGGTTGCTGGTCCTAGAAGGTCAACATGGCCTTTCATTGCCTTTTTTACCAACATACCAACAGCCAACATCCGATTGATTTCGTTGGTACCTTCGTAAATACGAGCAATTCTCGCATCTCTCCAAGCTTTTTCCATTGGGGCGTCGGCACTAAAGCCCATGCCGCCAAAAATTTGTAGTCCTTCATCGGTAGTACTTTGCACATCTTCTGAAACGGCAACTTTAAGAATGGAACATTCAATGGCATATTCCTCTATGCCTTTAAGCTCAGCTTCTTGATGTCGATTACCATCGGCTTCTCGAATGGCGATCCTATCTTCAATATTTTTAGCCGCACGATAACTTGCTGATTCTCCAGCATAGGTATTTGTTGCCATTTCGGCAATCTTACTTTTAATAGCACCGAAGTTTATAATTGATGTTTTAAACTGTTTTCTTTCATTGGCATAGTTCACAGCTTCGCCAATGACACGACGTTGCGCTTCCAAGCAAGCAGCAGCTAATTTAATTCGGCCAATATTCAAAGCGTTCATTGCAATCTTAAAGCCATTGCCACGCTCAGAAAGCAAATTCTCAACAGGGACCTTGGTGTCACTAAAGAAAACCTGACGGGTAGAGGAGGAGTGAATTCCCAGCTTATTCTCTTCGTCTCCCATGGTAATACCATTTTTGGGATTGTTTTCAACTATGAAACCGGTAATATATTTATCGTCTTCTATTCTTGCAAAAACAATAAACATATTGCAAAAACCTGCGTTGGATATCCACATCTTCTGCCCTGTGATAGAATAATGCTTTCCATCTTTGGACAGTACAGCTTTTGTTTTCCCGGAATTGGCATCGGATCCAGCTCCTGGTTCTGTTAGGCAATAAGCTCCAAACCACTCTCCAGAAGCTAATCTGGGAACAAATTTTTGTTTTTGCTCTTCCGTGCCATAAAGGGTGATCGGCATTGTACCAATTCCCGTATGAGCACCGAATGCCGTACTAAATGAGCCTGTTGCACCTGAGATATAGTCACAAACCAACATGGTGGATACAAAGCCCATTCCCAAACCGCCATAAGCTTCAGGTACAGCGACTGATAAAAGCCCAAGTTCACCGGCTTTGCGCATACACTCTTTGGTGAAGGCATAATCTTTCTTTTCAAATCGCTCCCAATGTGCCCAAAGTTCCCGATCAACGAATTCCTTGGTGCTATCACGCATCATGCGCTGCTCCTCCGACAAATCTTCCAACGTGAAAACATCCTCACATTTGGTTTCTTTTACTAAGAATTGTCCTCCTCTTAGTAGGTTTTCACTTTTTGTTTCGGTACTCATAGTCTTAAATCTTTTAAACTTTTTTACTTTAAAAACTCATATATGCCAGCAGCGCCCTGTCCGGTCCCAACACACATGGTAACCATACCATATTTGCCCTTCATGTTTCTTTTTCTCATCTCATCAAATAATTGAACAGATAATTTAGCGCCAGTACAACCCAATGGATGGCCTAAAGCAATAGCACCGCCATTAACGTTAACAATGTCTTGATTAAGGTTTAATTCTCGCATTACAGCAAGCGATTGGGATGCAAATGCTTCATTCAATTCAATAAGTTCAATATCATCCTGTTTTAATCCCGCTTGTTTTAGGACCTTTGGAACCGCTTTTACAGGACCTATTCCCATAATTCTTGGTTCAACACCAGCAGCTGCATAATTGACCAATCGTGCGATTGGCTCCAAGTTTAGTTCTTTCACCATTTCCTCACTCATCACCATGACAAAAGCGGCACCATCACTCATTTGTGAAGAATTACCAGCGGTAACACTTCCGCCAGCGGCAAAAACTGGACGAAGTCCGGCCAGGGCTTCTTTACTTGTGCCTTTTCGCGGCCCCTCATCCTTGGTCACGGTATATTTTTTTGTAGCTCTTTTGCCCTTCCCATCAATATAGGTCTGTTCAATTTCTATCGGAACAATTTGATCTTGAAAACGGTCTTCGGCAAGCGCTTTTAAGGCTTTCATGTGGGAATTGTATGCAAACTCATCTTGATCTTCTCGAGATACCTTGAATTCATTAGCAACGGCTTCAGCAGTATTTCCCATTCCCCAGTAATAGTCCTCATGACCTGAGTTTACCAAATCATAATTCAATTCGGTTTTATATCCCGTCATAGGAACGGAGCTCATGCTTTCAGCACCCCCGGCAATAATACAATCTGCCATACCAGCTTGAATTTTGGCAGTTGCAATACCTATTGTTTCGATACCTGAAGAACAAAATCTATTCACCGTTACTCCTGGAACATCAACAATGTCTAAGCCCATTAATGAGATTAAACGGGCCATATTAAGGCCTTGCGATCCTTCAGGCATTGCATTACCCACAATGACATCATCAATTCGTTTTTTGTCAAAATCGGGCAATTCTTTCATCATGTACTCGATGGTTTCTGCTGCCAATTCATCGGTCCTCTTGAAGCGAAACACTCCTTTTGGTGCCTTGCCCACCGCTGTCCTATATGCTTTTACTATGTATGCTGTTTTCATGTTTTTTATAGAATTGAGTATTGAGATTCTAGTATTGAGATTTATAATTTTTGTTGAAATGAATAATTCATTTTTTGAATTTCAATACACGTATTAATTACTGGTTGTACTTTATCTTTATTAATTAAATTTAGTTCTGCTGCCAATATTAACTGAGTTTGTAGCTCGTAGGCTGAACCATTTGCAATACTTAGAAAATATTTAAATTCTTTATTTGAATTTCTCCCTGCTCCTTCGGCGATGTTAGATGGAATTGAAATTGAACATCTCTTAATTTGAGAGTTTAATCCAAACTTTTCGTCTGATGGTAATTCTGCCACTAGTTGATATACAGATTTAACTAATTCTATTGACTTATTCCATATTTTTAAATCTTCTACTTTGTGCATAATCATCTAACTACTTAATACTAATATCTCAATTCTCTTCGCAACTAGTTGCGAAGTGGTTTTCCTGTTTTAAGCATATGCTGAATTCGTTCTAATGTCTTACGTTCAGTGCATAGACTGAGAAAAGCTTCTCGCTCAATATCCAGTAAATATTGTTCACTGACCATAGTAGGTTCTGATAAATCCCCTCCAGCCATTACATAGGCCAATTTGTTGGCGATTTTATGATCATGCTCACTAATATAATGACTGGCTTCCATTGCATCTGTTCCTACCAAGAACATACCCAATGCTTGCTTACCAAGCACTTTTACATCTTTTCTTCGAACAGGTTGTGTATACCCAGCTTCCGCCATTAATTTGGCATGGGCTTTGGCAGTAGCAATCTGTCTATCTTTATTTACCACAACAAGATCCTTTCCTTTTTGAAGTAAACCTAAATCATAAGCTTCATAAGCAGAGGTCGAAACTTTTGCCATTCCTATGGTCAAGAAATATTCTTGAAGAACATTTAGTTCCACATCATTCTTTTTGAAAGTGTCAGATGCGCGCAAGGCTAATTCTTTGGAGCCACCTCCTCCTGGGATAACACCTACACCAAATTCTACCAAACCAATATAAGTCTCTGCAGCAGCGATTACTTTATCAGCATGTAAGGATAATTCACAACCACCACCTAATGTCATTCCATGCGGTGCAGAAACTGTTGGAATTGCTGAATAGCGCATACGCATCATTGTATCCTGGAACATCTTGATAGCCATATTAAGCTCGTCATACTCCTGCTCAACGGCCATCATGAAAATCATTCCGATATTGGCACCCACCGAGAAGTTGGGAGCTTGGTTACCTACCACCAGTCCTTGATAATCTTTTTCAGCTAAGTCTATGGCCTTGTTCAATCCAGCCAAAACATCGCCCCCGATAGTATTCATTTTGGATTGGAATTCCACATTCAAAATACCATCTCCCAAATCTTCAATAACAACACCGCTATTTTTGAAAACTTCATTTGATTTACGAATGTTGTCCAATATGATAAAGGAGTCTTGTCCCGGAACTTTTTCCAAGGATTGCTTTGGAATATCATAGAAATAGGTTGCACCATCTTTTACTGAGTAGAAAGATTTGATGCCAGATTTGGTCATTTCAGAAACCCAGGCAGCAGGTTCTTGACCTTCAGCCTTCATAATGGTCAATCCTTCTTCAAGACCAATAGCGTCCCAAATCTGGAATGGACCATGTTCCCAACCAAAACCAGCTTTCATGGCATCATCAATTTTGTATAAATCATCCGTAATCTCAGGGATTCTATGTGAGACATAAGCAAAAAGAGCCGCGAAGCTTTTTCTATAGAAATCACCCGCTTTATCTTTCCCTGAAACAAGAACTTTGAATCGGTCAACAACCTTATCTATAGTTTTGGTTAATTCGAGAGTGGCGAATTTTGCACTTTTTTTGGAACGATAATCCATGGTGTCCAAATCCAATGTCAAAATCTCACTTTTTCCACCATCGCCTTTTACTTTTTTATAGAATCCTTGACCAGTTTTACTACCTAGCCATTTATTCTCCACCATGGTACTTATGAAATCCGGCAATTTAAAGAGTTCATGCTTTTCATCATTAGTACAGTTTTCATAGATGCCATTGGCAACATGCACTAGAGTATCAAGGCCCACAACGTCAACAGTACGGAATGTCGCTGATTTTGGTCTTCCGATTACAGGCCCACTTAGCTTGTCTACTTCTTCAACGGTCATTCCCATCTCCTTCACCATATGAAAAAGACTTTGAATACTGAAGATACCAATACGGTTTCCGATAAAAGCAGGGGTGTCTTTAGCAATTACCGAGGTTTTTCCTAAAAATTGTTCGCCATATCCGTTTAGGAAATCCAACACTTCAGGAGAAGTTTTGGGACCTGGTATGATCTCAAATAATTTTAAATATCTGGCAGGATTAAAAAAGTGGGTACCACAGAAATGTTTTTGGAAATCGTCACTACGACCTTCAGACATAAATTTAATAGGAATACCAGAGGTATTCGAAGTAATCAATGTGCCAGGGGTTCTATGTTTTTCGAGATTTTCAAATACGATTTTTTTAATATCCAACAGACAGAACCTTATACTTTCGACTTGATTCAACAAATGGAACTCAGGACGGCACTGCTGACACAGCAGGTAACAGCGGGACTGCTGC
>CAZYQR010000083.1:0-9482 GCA_964649755.1 uncultured Maribacter sp.
ATCTTCGTGTATTTCCCCAACTATAAAAGTGTCAAAAAGGTAAAAATCACCGAAACTATAATTCCGCTCGTGAATTGCCTTGTAGTAATATGGCGTGTCCTTTATTTTTTTCATAATGCCCTCATTTCATCGTTCTCACTTACAAAAGAAGAAAACCTAACCAAATAGTCCGGTTTTAAATCGTTCAATGGCCATTATAATCTCTATAATACCAGTATCATTAGTATACAAGTTATTGTCCTGTAAGTTGTTATGCGAATTATATTACATATTATGAGTTCAAATGAAATTTAAGTGCTGAATTCATTTAGCTTGTTCCTCTGCAATATTTATATAATTTTGGCATATGTACAAGATAGTTCAAATAGACGATGAATTTATCAATGAGAATACTATTTTTTCGGAGTTAATTCTTGAATTAAAAAGAGGTTTTGCCACCCAAAGTATAATGGTTCCTATGAGACATCACCATGACTTTCCTAACCCGGAAGTTGGTGAAGATTCAACTTTGCTACTTATGCCGGCTTGGAATCCAAGTAAGGAGGCTGGAGTAAAAATAGTGACAGTAAGCCCTGAAAATGGACAGTTTGGAATGCCATCAATACAAGGCGTTTATATATTTATGGATGCTATCAAGGGTGGGGTGAAAGCCATTCTCCAGGCCAAAAGCCTAACTGCGAAACGAACAGCAGCGACTTCCGCTTTGGCATCACTATATTTGTCCAATGAAAATGCATCATCACTTATGATGATTGGCACAGGCGTTCTTTCTACCAATTTAATACAAGCACATGCAAGCGTTAGACCCATAAAAAAAGTATATGTGTGGGGACGAAGTATAGAAAAGGCAAAAGCCATTTGCGATAACTTCTCAGGTGAAGATTTTGAAATTAGAGCCATTGGTTCTATTGAAGAGAAATTAGGAGAGGTGGATATAATATCTTGTGCAACCCTTTCGAAGACACCCTTGATTTTAGGTAGGCAATTAAAAGCTGGTCAACATGTAGATTTAGTTGGTGCTTATAAAAGGGATATGCGTGAAACTGATGACCAGGCAATAAAGCTGGCATCGGTTTTTGTTGACACAATTCAAGGTGGTATAAAAGAGAGTGGTGACATCGTAATTCCACTCCAAAACGGGACGTTGAAAGAGGAAGATATTAAAGGTGATTTATTCGGACTTTGCTCCGATAAAAACAATGGCAGAACCAATAAAAATGAAATTACTGTTTTCAAATCTGTTGGCCATGCATTGGAAGATTTAGTGGCTGCCACTTATTATTTCAATAAATACATGAATGAGTAAAACCTATCAAAACATCTTGAACAAGATCAATTTTCAACCCAATAAAGATTGGTTGCAGGTTAAGACTATTGATATGCACACCGGTGGCGAACCTTTAAGGGTCATAGTTGATGGTTTTCCAGAACTTAAAGGAAATTCTGTTTTGGAATATCGTCGTTATTGCAAGGAGAATTATGACCACTTGCGTACCGCATTGATGTTTGAGCCACGTGGTCATGCCGATATGTATGGCTGTATATTATTACCGCCAAATGACGATAAAGGTGATTTTGGAATCATCTTTTTACATAATGAAGGATATTCCACCATGTGTGGTCATGCTATAATAGCTATCTCGACTTTAGCGATTGAAATGAATTGGATTGAGGTAAAAGAAGGGGAAAATATGTTAAAAATCGATGCACCATGTGGGCGTATTACTTCTTTTGCAAATGTAAAAGAGGGCAAATTAACAGGAGTTCGTTTTCACTGTGTACCTAGTTTTGTGGTTGGTTTAGATCGAACGGTTGATGTAGATGGCTTAGGCGAAGTGACTTATGATTTGGCTTATGGTGGTGCATTTTATGCTTATGTTGATATGGCCAAAAATGATTTTGATTTTGACTTAAGTTCAGCTCACTATAGAACTTTAATTGCCAAAGGCATGGATATTAAACATGCCGTAATGGATATGGATAATGAGATTTTACATCCTTTTGAAGATGAACTAAGCTTCTTATATGGGACTATTTTTATTGATAATAATAAACAAGACTCTGGGGTAGATAGTCGCAATGTTTGCATTTTTGCTAAAGGCGAAGTTGATCGTTGCCCAACTGGTTCTGGGGTTTCTGGTCGCATGGCCATTCAAAGAGCCAGAAAAGAGCTAGATTTTGGGGAAACCATGACCATAGAAAGTATTACGCATTCCGTTTTTAAAGGCTCATTGGTTTCTGAAGAAGATTACGGTCCTTTTAAGGCTGTAATACCACAAGTAGAGGGCACAGCTTATATTACTGGGATGCATACATTTTACATTAACCCTAGTGACCCAATGAAATTCGGATTTATTTTAAGGTAAATAAACATAGGTTTTCAGAAGAATAATTTGTCATTATGTAAATCTAATGGAAAGTAGCTGTTACAAAAAAGCGTTAGTCCAGAATTTTATTCTTCCTCACTATTCTCTTGCTTTTCTTTCAGCACCTTAGAAAAAACAAGCGCCCCGATCTCCTTTATGGGTTCATAGAGCACGGATTCTTCCAATGTTTCACTCTTGACCAAATTGACTGAAGAATTAGCCCGTTCAAAGAACACCAAAAGCGCTCCAAGAATCACAGCGACTTTTAATGCGCCAAAAATAGCCCCAGCCAATTTGTTGAGTAATCCCAGCATCGCAAAATCAGCGATTTTAGTCAGGAATTTTCCAGCAAGCTGAACAACAATAACAATAACAATAAAAGTGATAATAAAGGACGCTATATTAATATAGCGCTCATTCCACTCCATATTTTTAGAAAGATAATCCCCAGCGATATAGGAAAAATGAATGGCACCGTAAAGTCCTGCTATCAATGCAATAATCGAGGCAATTTCAACAAAAAGTCCATTTTTAAGGCCTTTGTAAAGTCCGTAAATGAGCAAAAGACCCAAAACAATATCTAAAATCCCCATAGCACTATGTTTGGTTCAAATATAGAACTTTGATTTGTACCTTTGAATTTGAAAATAAAATATGTCAAGAGACGTACAATTAAAAGAACGCTGGGAAGTGTTGGTTGAAAAACTATCGGTACAATTTGCCGACGGTGATAATTTGGAGTTGGATGCCATCATTTATTTGGTGGGTGTCCAAGAATTGGGGCAATACCATAAAACATACAAGAAAGATGAAAAATTAAACCTTATGCATATTGCCATCTGTCGATTGTTGGAACCCTATGGGTATTATGAATTCGAATTTTTTGATGAAGATGGTTGGCCACACTATACGATCAAGGAAGACTTACCAGCATTAAAAGCAGGAGAGCAATCTGTCTTGATGAAAGAGGCAATTGTCAGTTATTTTTTGGAAAAATCCTATATTGAATAAACTAGTTGTCATTTCTGCCCAAGAAGGAATGACAGAATTAAGTTATGAAAAAACCCTATTACGCCGTCATTTTCACGAATACAAGAACTGAGGAAGACAAGGGCTATTCTAAAATGGCACAGAAGATGGAAGATCTGGCCAGACAACAAACAGGATTTCTCGATTTTGAAAGCGCTAGGGGAAAAATAGGAATCTCGGTAAGTTATTGGGAGAGCTTACAAGACATTGCCAATTGGAAAGCTAATACTGACCATTTGTTCGCCCAACAAAAAGGAATTTCCGATTGGTATAAATGGTATAAGGTTAGAATTTGTATGGTAGAACGGGAATATGAGTTTAATAAATAAATCTCCGAACAAGATTAATACATATCATGTCAGCTATTTTTATTTTCAATCGTTGCCGCTATAAATTTTGCAAGAAATAAGACCCCAATAATTTTCTTAACTGTCTTAAGACATTTTTTTGATAAAGAAGCTTTAAGCGTTATCTTTAAAGCCTTATCCTAATAAATATGTCAAAGCAATATATCATTTCCCTGGATCAAGGAACAACAAGCTCACGTGCGTTATTGGTTGATCAAGATGGTGCCATAGTGAATATGGTGCAACAAGAATTTCAACAGATTTTCCCTAAACCTGGTTGGGTAGAACATGATCCCAAAGAAATTTTGGAATCGCAGCTGCATGTAATGCACGAATTGGTGGAAAAAGAGAATATTGATGTTTCTGATATAAAGGCCATCGGGATTACAAATCAACGGGAAACTACTTTGGTTTGGGATAAAAATACCGGAGAACCCGTTTATAATGCCATCGTTTGGCAAGATAAACGCACGGCTGATATTTGTGAAAACTTAAAAAAGAGAGGCTTAATAGAGCATGTAAAGATGACCACCGGTCTGGTAATCGATTCCTATTTTTCTGGAACCAAGGTGAAATGGATATTGGACAATGTTGAAGGTGCTCGAGAGAAAGCTGAAAAAGGGGATTTATTAATGGGAACCGTTGATACTTGGTTGGTATGGAATATGACGAAGAGAGCCAATCATGTTACGGATTATACCAATGCCTCACGAACCATGATATATGATATTACCAAATTGTCATGGGATGATAAGTTATTAAATAAATTAGGCATTCCCAAAAGTATGCTTCCCGAAGTTAAACCGTCTGCCCATCATTTTGGGGATTATGAATTGAATGGAATTAGTATCCCAATTGCCGGAATTGCCGGTGACCAACAGGCTGCACTTTTTGGACAAGGTTGTTTCGAAAAAGGTACCGCGAAAAATACATACGGTACAGGTTGTTTTATGTTGATGAACACCGGTGAAAAACCCCAGTTTTCAAATAACGGACTTTTAACGACGATAGCCTACGGATTGAATGGGAAGGTAAATTATGCCTTTGAAGGCAGTATTTTCATTGCCGGAGCTGCTATTCAATGGTTGCGAGACGGATTAGAAATCATAAAAGATGCCAAGGAAACCGAAGCATTGGCAAATTCGGTGCCAGGCGATAGTTCGGTATATGTTGTTCCTGCCTTTGCAGGTTTGGGAGCGCCCTATTGGGATATGTATGCCAGAGGGGCCATTTTTGGATTGACCCGTGATACAGGAAAGGCTCATTTGGCCAAGGCTACCCTAGAGTCTTTGGCTTACCAAACAAAGGATATCCTTAATGCAATGGAAGAGGATTCTGGAGTAGCATTACAGAACCTAAAAGTAGATGGTGGGGCTTGTGCCAATAATTATTTAATGCAATTTCAGGCCAATATTTTAGGCACCGAGGTACATCGCCCAAAAGTGATTGAATCAACGGCAATGGGTGCTGCATTTTTGGCAGGAATCCAAGTAGGTCTCTGGACCCAGGAAGATATTGACCAAAGCAGGCCAATGGACCGAATTTTCACACCGACTTTTGATAGGGTCAAACGAAAACACCTGTACAAAAACTGGAAAAAAGCAGTCGAACGCACAAAAGGCTGGGAAGAGAATTAATACCCAAATTAAATCACAGAATACATGAAAAATAATATCAGATTTTCAAATCTTGATAGATCAACTACAATTCAAGAATTATCCAAAGAATCATATGATCTTGTGGTTATTGGAGGGGGCATCACCGGTGGAGGTATTGCTTTGGATGCTGCTTCCCGGGGATTAAAAGTAGCCTTGGTCGAAAAGGGCGATTTTGCTTCAGGCACCAGTAGTAAGTCCACAAAATTGATTCATGGTGGGTTGCGCTATTTGAAACAATTCGATTTTTGGTTGGTCAAGGAAGTGGGTTCTGAACGGGCCATTGTGCATAAATTGGCTCCACATCTGGTGCTCCCAGAAAAAATGCTGCTCCCACTTATAGAAAATGGGTCTTATGGCAAATGGCTGACTTCAATAGGACTAAAGGTTTATGATATTTTGGCTCAGGTTTCAGGGGATGATAAGCGTAAAATGTTGGAGAAAAAAGAGGCGTTGAAATTGGAACCTCTTTTGCCTAAAAAAATATTGAAAGGAGCAGGCTATTATGCTGAATATAGAACCGATGATGCCCGTTTGACGATAGAAACCATTAAAACCAGTTTACAGCATGGCGCGAAAGCGTTAAATTATGCTGAGGTAACTGATTTTATCTATGATGACAAAATAGTGGCAGGAGTCATTGTAAAAGATGCGATTTCAGGAAAAACCTTTAAAATAAAATCTAAATATGTAATTAGTGCCGCAGGGCCGTGGGTAGATGAACTTCGCAGCGTGAATAACTCCAAAAAAGGGAAACGTTTACATTTGACTAAAGGAGTTCATTTAGTATTTCCCCATGAAAAATTACCGGTCAAGCAATCGGTTTATTTTGATGTCCCTGATGGGCGGATGATGTTTGCCATACCAAGAGGAAAAGTAACTTACATAGGGACTACCGACACAAACTTTGTCAAGGATAAAGACCACGTAGAAACTGACTTGGTAGATGCGCTCTATTTGATATCGGCGGTGAATCATATGTTTCCCAAGATTAACTTGGGAATGGAAGATATTGTTTCTTCTTGGGCGGGGTTGCGACCATTGATTCACGAAGAAGGAAAGTCTGCTTCGGAGCTTTCGAGGAAAGACGAAATTTTTACTTCAGATACAGGTCTTATTAGTATGGCTGGAGGTAAACTTACGGGTTATCGAAAGATGGCAGAGCGTGTAGTAAACCGAATTGCCAAAAAAATGGATGAAGATTATAAAATTGAAATTAAAGGTTGCATTACGGAAGAGATTCCGTTATGTGGAAGTGATTTCAAGAAGTTTAAACATGTAAAAAAATACATCAACGAGATTTATGAGCGTATAAAGGAAGATGGTTTTACCAAATACAACGCGTGGTTTTTAGTTACCAACTATGGTATTCAGACAGAAACTATTTTAGACTATTATCCGAAACAAAAAGGGGAGAATAACGAAATACGTTTGGCATTGGCTGAACTTTGTTTTGGCATTGATTATGAAATGGTTCATAACCCAATGGATTTCTTTATCCGCCGAACTGGTCGACTTTATTTTGACATCGAGGGCGTTCGCACCCTCATGGATCCTGTTTTAGAAGTGTTCAAAAACATATATAAAGTTGATGATACCCAACTTGCAAATTGGAAAGACGAATTAAACACTCAAATTGAAGAACATTCAAATTTTTCTTTAGATAGAAATTGAATTTAAAATAACGCTACTCCTCAATTGAGGGGGAATAAATGAGCATGTGCAGTTAGTCTATTTTATTGGTTAAAGCTGCGAAAGTCTTTTTCGCGTTTTTACCTTGGTAGAGTACATCATAAACCGCATCAATGATTGGGGATTGCACCTTACTTTTAAAATTCTCTTTGAGTTCATAAGCACTTTTAGTGGCATAGTAGCCCTCAGCAATCATACTCATTTCCATTTGGGCGTTTTTTACCCTATAGCCTTTTCCAATCATATTGCCAAACATACGATTACGACTAAAAGTGGAGTATCCGGTTACCAATAAATCACCCAAGTAGGCAGAATTATTAATGTTACGCTTCATTTTGTGCACTCGTTTAATATAGCGGTTCATTTCGCGAATACTATTGCTCATAAGTACACTTTGAAAATTATCTCCATATCCCAATCCATGATATATTCCCGCGGCAATAGCGTATATGTTTTTTAACATGGCGGCATATTCCGTACCAATAATATCATCCGATATTTTGGTTTTTATATAATTACTTTTCAAAACGTTGGCCACCAATTCGGCCTTTTCTTTGACAGCACATGCTATGGTCAGGTATGAAAGGCGCTCTAGGGCAACTTCCTCAGCATGGCACGGGCCGGTTATAACTCCTATATTTTCAAAAGGTGTTTTGTAAATATCATGAAAATGTTCGCCTACGATTAAACCTGTTTCCGGCACTATTCCCTTAATTGCTGAAAAAATAATCTTGCCTTTTAAAGAGACGGTTAACTTCTTTAATTCTGGTTCAAGAAAAGCCGATGGTATGGCAAAGATGAGAACATCATTGTTTTTGACAGCATAATCGAGTTTTGTGGTTAAGTCCAGTTGTTTTGTGTCGAATTCAACAGAGCTTAGGTAATTGGGATTATGTTTTTGTGTTCTTATATGCTCAACCGCATCTTCGTTGCGCATATACCAGGTGATTTGTTCTAAGTTTTCAGATAACATTTTAACAATAGCTGTTGCCCAACTGCCTCCACCTAATACCGCAAATCTTAATTCTTTGTCCATAAGAAACATTTAATCGCATCAAATGTAAATAAAATAAGACAATGGTTTAAGTGCTGATAATCAGTTAATTGTAATAATTGGCATGGTGATTGTTTTATATATGACGAACTTAATTACATGAATTATGAAATGAGCCATAACAATTTTAGATACTCACTGAAATGTTCATTGGCGAATTGCACCTGCCTACCGGCTGGTAGTTCTGATAATTAAAAAAGTAAATAAACCTCTACGGATGAAAGCGATAAAACTACTCTTAGGATGTATACTTGTGGGAACATTAATGACCTCTTGCTATACCGAAGTGATTTTGAATGATGGATTTATCAAGGAATCCGGTTTCAATACTGCTCAGGTCTTACAATCATATGATTTATGGTACATAGATATAAATGCCACAAAAGGTAATGGTGAAGTACCTTTCTTGCAACGTGCTTTCACGATTTCATTTGACAATGGTAAGGTATATGCGAACAATAATATAGTGGGTCTAGGTAAAACGGGAAGTGGATATGGCATTGATGTTGGGTATTTTGATGCTTTGCCAGGGGTAATTGAAATTGACCATGATATAGATGGGCTATGGCTTTTAGATGTATTTGCGATTAACGGAAATACGCTGGAACTGTATGATTCCAATTCCAACACTTCATACTACTTAAAAGGGTATCAATTAAATAGCTTTGATTTTGATATGGTGTTCTATGACAACATTCATTATTTCTTGCAAGAATATAACGCATGGGAAAAAACATATACCAGTCAGGAGGGTGCTTTGAATGATTTTGATGATGAAAATTTCCTGCAATTTCTTTCTGATAGTGAAGGCGACTTTTTCAGATCATCAATTGATAAAACGGGGACATCGGTAAATAGCCTTGAGTGGGATTTTGAAGGGGGTTATACCATTTTTGATGTAGAAAACGATGAAACGCTCAAAACTTTAACACTTTCCTACGACTTTATGGGCAATGATTATTTTGAGCTTTACGTTATTAATGATAGTACTATTGAACTATATCACCCAAGTAGTGAAACTGTATATGAGTTTAAAGGAAGGGGATACATTGAGTACTTAAAATCTGGTAAAGGTTCGGTTGAAAAGAAAAGAAAAAAGATTTCGAATCCTGTAATGAAAGTTAAAAGAAGTAGAAAATAATAAATATTTTTTGGTTGGTTATTTAGTTAGGAACCGCCCCAGCGTTTAAAGTTGGGGCGGTTTTTTTAATGCGGTATAGGGCAGCTACTTTCTTATTATTTTAAAATGGTCCAGTTTTATGTCATCAAGCCCTTTGCTATCAAATGGGTATTCCAAATGATCTTGTATGTTGTAGAGGGAAATTAGTATAAATTCTGT
>CAZYQR010000084.1:0-9379 GCA_964649755.1 uncultured Maribacter sp.
TACAGAATATCATCCCATGGTAAACGGCGCGGCCGAGAGTTCATTTAGACATGCGCTTTTTCAGGTCGTTTCGGTAATAACAACGACAGGATTTGTAACCGCGGATTTCACGAGTTGGACACCCTTTTTAACGGTTTTCTTTTTTGGCTTGTTCTTTCTTGGCGGTTCTGCTGGTTCAACTGCTGGGGGTATAAAGGTAATGCGACATTTGCTTATCATAAAAAACGGATTATTGGAGTTCAAAAGGACCTTGCATGCGAATGCCGTTATCCCTGTGCGGTACAATAATAAAACCGTAAAAGAGCATATAGTGTATAACATTATAGCCTTTTTTGTTCTCTATATGCTTTCTTTTATTATAGGTTCAATGGTACTGGGATTTTTAGGACTCGATTTTGAATCGGCTATTGGCGGGGCGGCTTCTTCATTGGGCAATGTAGGTCCTGCATTGGGCAGTCTTAATCCGTTGAGTAATTTCAATGAATTGCCCATGTTGGGGAAATGGTGGTGTGGTTTTCTAATGCTCCTTGGAAGATTGGAACTATTTACAGTATTGATTTTGATGACTCCTTACTTTTGGAAGAAAATATAAAAAAACCCGCTAAGGCGGGTTTTTAAATTTATAACACTGCTTTTATCCTCGATATCGCTTCCCGTAATTCTTCTTCTGAGGCCGCATAAGAAATTCGTATACAATTGGGGTTGCCAAATGCTTCTCCTGTCACCGTTGCAACATTTGCTTTTTCCAATAGATATAGCGCAAAGTCAGAAGCGTTGTTTATAGTAATTCCGTTCAATGTTTTTCCAAAGAAACTTGAGATATCAGGAAATACATAAAATGCTCCTTCAGGAACGTTGAGGTTAAAACCTTCAACCTCTCCCAAAAGATCAAGAATCAAATCCCTTCTTCTATGAAACTCGTCAATCATGAACTGTATTTTGCTCACAGGAGCTTCCAAAGCGGTAATTGTCGCCCTTTGTGCAATGGCGTTTGCACCACTGGTGTTTTGCCCTTGGAATTTTGTACATGCTTTGGCAATCCAATCAGGTGCCCCAATATACCCTATACGCCATCCGGTCATTGCAAATGCTTTTGATACTCCGTTTACAGTAATCGTTCTGTCGTACATTCCTTCTATTCCAGCTATGCTTACATGGCCTCCTCTAAAGTTGATATGCTCATAGATTTCATCTGAGACTACAAAAATATTAGGATGCTTCTTAAGTATATCGGCCAATCCTTTGAGCTCTTCTTCGTTGTAGACCGAGCCGCTCGGGTTACAAGGTGAACTAAACCAAATCATTTTGGTTTTTGGGGTAATGGCAGCTTCAAGTTGCGAAGGTGTCATTTTAAAATCTGTATCAATGCTTGTTGGTACTTCAACAGGAACTCCTTCCGCAAGTTTTACGATATCACTATAACTTACCCAATATGGTGCTGGCAAGATAACTTCATCACCTTTATTTAGCATAATCATGGCAATATTTGCCAAGGACTGCTTTGCACCAGTCGAAACAACGATTTGGTTTAAACCATAATCGAGATTGTTGTCTCTCTTGAATTTATTGGAAATGGCCTGTTTTAGATCAACATATCCGTCCACGGGGGAATAGCTGCTATAATTGTCATCAACAGCTTGTTTTGCTGCATCTTTGATGAAATCTGGAATATTGAAATCGGGTTCACCCAAACTCAATCCTATAATATCTTTGCCCTGGCCTCTTAATTCTCTTGCCTTTGCGGCCATAGCCAAAGTGGCCGAAGTAGACATTGCTTTAATTCTTTCGGATAGATGGTTGCTCATGAAATGAATAAATTTACTGGTACTGTAATGCGGGTTTTTTACCCAACTCCTTTAAATGCTTGAAGTGCGAAATTATAGCTTTTCTGGTAGTTTTATATTCGTTATACGGCAAATTAAATTCTTTTGCGGTCTGTTTAACAATTTTTGAAATTTTTGTGTAATGTACATGACTAATGTTGGGGAAAATATGATGTTCCACTTGATGGTTCAATCCTCCCGTAAACCAGTTAACAATACGGTTTTTGGTTCCAAAATTCACTGTGGTAAATAATTGGTGAACAGCCCAGGTATTTTTCATCGTACCATTTTCATCTGGTAATGGAGTCTCAGCTTGGTCAACCACATGTGCTAATTGGAATACTACACTAAGGATTACCCCGGCAACATAGTGCATAATGAAAAAGCCTAAAAGTATCTTCCACCACGCAATGTCCAATATTAGCATCGGCAATACAATCCATATGGTAACATAGAGCACTTTGGTGATTACCAAGGTACTCCAGTTTATAACAGGATTGGGAAGTTTTCCGAAGGAAAGCTTTCTTTTCATAAAGCGGTACATTTGCTGAAAATCAGTGGTTATGGCCCAATTAAAAGTTAAAAGTCCATAAAGGAGAACAGAATAAAAGTGTTGGAATTTATGGTGTTTATGCCATTTGGTATGTTTAGAAAATCGTAAGATGCGTCCTGCTTCCAAATCCTCATCATGATCAGGTATATTTGTATAGGTATGATGTAAAACGTTATGCTGAACTTGCCAGTTATATACATTTCCTGCCAAGATATAAATACTACCTCCCATTATTTTGTTAATCCATTTTTTTGAGGAGTAGGAACCATGATTGCCATCGTGCATTACATTCATTCCAACTCCGGCCATCCCAATACCCATTACAAGGGTCAATAGCAGATTTGCCCAGTTTGGAAGACCCAATGTCAAGATTAGGAAATAAGGTGTAAGAAATAGAGCGAACATTACAATTGTCTTTAAATGCAATCGCCAATCTCCGGTTTTCTGTTTGTGATTGTCCTTGAAGTAATCGTTTACTCTTTTATTTAAAGTTTTAAAAAATTGGGTGGAATCTTTTCTTGAGAATCTTATGGTCTTTGTATCCATCTGTTGTGAGCTTTGTGTAAATATAACGCAATAATAGCCTTGTTTATTCGATAACTTCCTTTAATAGGGAATAAATATGTTTTTGAATATGCTATTTTTGCCGGCACAAAGGTAAGAATGAAAGCTGACATATTATTTAAATATTTTCCCAATTTATCTGAAGACCAAAAAATTCAATTTATACAGTTGGAAAACTTGTATAAGGATTGGAACTTAAAAATCAATGTAGTTTCCAGGAAAGATATTGAAGAATTGTATTTGCGCCATGTATTGCATTCTCTAGGCATTGCCAGGGTGCAAGAATTTAAGCCCAATAGTGATATTTTGGACGTTGGTACTGGTGGAGGATTTCCGGGAATTCCTCTGGCCATATTATTTCCTGAATCAAAATTTACTTTAGTAGATTCAATAGGGAAAAAAATCAAGGTGGTTGAAGAAGTGGTTGAAGGGCTGCAACTGCAAAATGTTACACCAATCAATTGCAGGGTCGAAGAATTGAATACTCAGTTTGATTTTATAGTAAGTAGGGCAGTGGCCGCAATGCCTACGTTTGTGCATTGGGTAAAAGGAAAAATAAAAAAGGAATCAAAGCACGAAAGGCGAAACGGAATTCTTTATTTAAAGGGAGGGGATTTATCAGAGGAGCTTAAAAACTACAAAAACGCACAGACTTTTAACCTTTCCGATTATTTCACGGAAGATTTTTTTAATACCAAGAAAGTCGTGTATTTACCTTTAAAATATAAAGGCTGACTTTCTAAATACTTAACATTGAATTGAAAGAATGTCTGCAATTCTGAGCATATTTCTTTACATAGTTCTGAACCTTATTCAGATAAGAGAACATACTTGTCGTTGAGATGTTTTCATTGTTATTTTCTTCAGTCATACTAGTTTTTTTAGGGCGATTTAAATTATAATTACTGTAAATTTACAATTATTTAACGTTAAATTTACATAGATATTTCGCAAAACGCAAATTAAAAATATTTAACATAATGAAAATGAGCTTTTTACAAAGAATTAATCAGTAATTTGAACAGGAAGCAAAGAAATAAAAAAATGTATAAAAAAAGCCTGTAATCTATAAAGAGTACAGGCCTAATATTTATATAAATATCTTATCCCAAAAAGGGGTATCTATAATCTTCGGGTGTCACAAAGGTCTCCTTTATTAATCTTGGGGAAACCCATCTCAACAAGTTTTGTGCAGAACCCGCTTTATCATTTGTTCCTGAAGCTCTGGCTCCACCAAATGGCTGTTGACCTACAACAGCTCCCGTTGGTTTATCGTTGATGTAAAAGTTACCTGCACAATTTTGTAAAGCTTTGGTAGCTTCATCAATAGCGTATCGATCTGTTGATAAAACCGCCCCGGTTAATGCATATTCTGAGGTGTTATCTATTAATGTCAATGTATCAGACCAATCTTTATCATCATAAACATATACCGTAACCACAGGGCCAAAAAGTTCAGTCTCCATAGTTGTGTAATGCGGGTCTGTAGTTAATATGACAGTAGGTTCAACAAAATACCCTTTTGATTTGTCATAATTTCCACCTACAACAATTTCAGCATTCTTATCATTTTTGGCTTGATCAATATATTTTGCCAACTTATCAAAAGAACCTTCGTGTATAACCGCTGTAATGTAATTACCCATATCCTTTGGTGATCCTGGTTTATTGAAAGAAGCAACATCTTTCTTAACCAATGCCAAAATCTCTTTAGAAGTAGATTTAGGTAAATATACCCTTGAAGCTGCACTACATTTTTGCCCTTGAAATTCAAAAGCACCTCTCTCAATAGCTGTCGCGACTTTTTGTGGTTTTGCAGTAGGGTGAGCTAGAATAAAATCCTTGCCACCAGTCTCACCAACGATTCTCGGATACGTTTTATAGGTATGGATATTGTTGCCAATTTGTTTCCATAGTTCTTTGAATACATGCGTTGAACCTGTAAAATGTATACCTGCAAAATCAGGGCTATCCAAAATGGTTTTGGTTATCATGACTGGGTCGCCATATACCACGTTGATTACTCCATCAGGAAGACCGGCTTCCTTAAAAACATCGACTATAACCTTTGCTGAAAATATTTGACTGTCACTAGGTTTCCATACAACAACATTACCCATCATAGCGGCACTGGCTGGTAGGTTACCAGCAATGGCGGTAAAATTAAATGGGGTAATGGCATAAACGAATCCCTCTAAAGGGCGATATTCCACACGGTTCCAAATTCCTTCAGCAGAATCTGGTTGCTCCTCGTAAATCTGGGACATATACTCCACATTAAAACGTAGGAAATCTATAAACTCACAGGCGGCATCGATTTCTGCCTGGTGAATGGTTTTTGATTGTGCTATCATGGTAGCAGCATTGATTTTGGCTCTATAAGGTCCGGCAATCAAATCAGCTGCTTTCAAGAAGATCGCGGCTCTTTGTTCCCAGGTTAAATTTGCCCAAGCATTTCTTGAATCCAAAGCATTTTGAATGGCCTTGGTTACATGATCTTTCCCAGCAATGTGATACTGGCCTACATTATGCTTATGGTCATGTGGAGGAGATATTGGTTTGGTGTTTCCAGTCTTTATTTCCTCATTGCCAATGTAAAATGGAATATCCGTATTACCATTAAAATATGTTTTGTATTGTTCTAATACTTCCTTTCTTTCCGGACTGCCGGGAGCATAACTTTTTATTGGCTCATTAATAGCAGTTGGTACTTGAAAAAAACCTTTACCCATAGTTGTATTTTTTAATTAAAAAACTGCCCAAAGGTACTGAATTGGGAATGGATAAAAAACTAAATAAAAGGATAAAGAAAAATCAATTCAAAGCAAAAGGAGCACTGAATTTAAATGTAGGGATATAAACCCTGAATCTTTCCGTGGAACTGAAGTTGACCATATTGTAATGGCCTTTCATGGCACCCACAGGAGATGCCAATAAACATCCTGAATTATAAGTGTGGGACTCGCCGGGTTTAATTACCGGTTTTTTGCCAATAACTCCTTCGCCATCTAAAAACTCAGTTTCATTTAAGGAATCATAAATTCGCCAATGCCGTGAATTCAACTGAACAGAATCTTTACTTTGGTTTTCAATGGTTATGGTATACCCAAATGCAAAATGCATTTTGTAATTTTTGAAGAAAGTGCCTTCAAAACTTGTTTTCACTGATATCTTAATGCCTTTAGTTACTTGTGTTATCATGCTCTTCCTTGTATGTTATTAAGCTTCCAGCGCACTGTGGTTGACCAAAATGCTTGCTAAAATAAAAAAAACCGTGTTAAGACATGGGAATTTAACAACTGTTTTAAAAGTTGCTTGAATATATAGTTTCTCAATACCTAAAACAGGTGAATAAAAAAATAAAAATCCAACCACTTTAAATATTGAAAATCGAATTTACTAAGAAACTAATAATGAGCAAGATAAATAACAAAGATTGATAATAGAAACTAATGATAGGATAATCGGTATAATTATATTTTTTCCTGATGTATGCCAGCCAAATGAAGATTGTAAAGACTGGAAGGAAGAAAAATGTGGCAAACGGAAGCTTTGAAATCACAATGTTGATATCGCAAGTAGTCTGTGCATAGTTTTTTCATTCATTACCAATTTAGTTGAAATCTACTATGAATGTTTGAATGAATGATACAGGCTTGTTATTCATTTATCCCTGAATGCGATTAATTTACACTAATTACTTATGTATTGGGAGTTTACAGATCCCACACCAATAATACTATCGTACAGATCATTAAAATTTCTATAATACACTAATATTAGATAAGTGTTTTCTGTAAAATGAAAATTCCCTGAAATTATGTTGAGGTCTACCTGTCCATCTTCTCTTTCGATGACATATTTATAATTGTAGAAACCTTGTTTCATTTTAACAGTACCTTCCATCATGCCATTGGTCTCGTTATAGACCATCCTATTTTCATTGGTAAGCGCATAATTATTGTACTTGCCGTAAATGTAAACTTCATCAAGCCCTATAACATCTGAGTAAGGGAGGCTGAAATGTACATTGGTATATTCGGCTTCACGAGATGCATCAGCGCCTTGGTGTGTGCCAACTAGGAAATCACCATTAATATCCGGGTAATAGGTATAGGGTCTGTCTACTCTAAATCGATTCGAGAAAAGGTAATGATCATACAAGTCGCCAACTTCAATATGTGAAATGGCTGCGCTAGGAGCTCGCAGATCTTTGGTATCAAAGTTTAAGTATTCATTGCCGCCAAAGAAGCTGGTTTCCTGATCATACTTATAGACCAATTGGGTGCCCAAGATAAATTGAGGGGCTATATTGTACAGGGCCGTTGGCCAATGGTAGTTCTGAAGAATGGCAACTTTGACTTCTTTTTTTGGATTTACCAACCTAAAATTACCCGTATTTACATTGAATTGAATTACTTGCTTTTCATTGATGAATGAAAAATCCCTTGAGCGCTTAACTTCCCCGCCAATTTTAACCACATCTTTATACACAACGAATTTTCTTGAAAATTGTAGTTCATTGCTGCCATTGTAAACTTCCAAAAGAAAATTACCACTTACTTTTAAGCGTACGTTGTTGTTAGGTATGGTTAACTTATAATGTGAATAGGACTGCAAGGTAGAATAGCTGTTTTCATACTCCAGGATACGTTGGTTATCTATGCCACTTAAATATTGGGATTTTAGAAGTTTTGATGGTGTCCAGTCGTAATCGTAATGGGTTATTTTGTAATAGTAATCTTGTTCATTTGCCAGAAGATCATCAAACTCCAAAAAAATAGGCTCCCCAATTTGAACAACAGGAAACTGATCTTCTTTTACCCCAATGAAAATAATTGATTTAATGTTTTCTGGTGGATCTACCACTTCTTGAACCTGCGCAAATAAAGAGGGTACAAAAAAAAACAAAAAGATTTGTTTAAGCATCATGCGCATTTATTGTAAATTTTTCCGGTAAAGGTAAACAAAAACCATACCTAATAAATTTACATCGATGTAATGCCAAATTTATGGGCGATAATTATGAATACAATCGATTAAATGCTATTTTTGGCCGTAATTTTTGTTAACCTAAGGTCTACAATATATGTCTAAAGACATCCGAATAAGAAAGGGTTTGAACATTAATCTTGTAGGTGCTGCCGAAAAGACAACTTCAAAGGCAGTTTTAAGCAATGTTTATGCTATAAATCTTGATGATTTTTATGGAGTCACCCCTAAAATGATGGTAAAGCAAGGTGCTGAGGTTAAAGCAGGTGAAGCACTTTTTTACAACAAGAACAATGAAACGATGATGTTTGTATCTCCTGTAAGCGGTGAGCTTATTGAGATTAATCGAGGTGCAAGAAGGAAAATACTTTCAATAAAAATTCTTGCAGACAAGACACAAACTGATTTCGATTTTGGAAGTTTCGATGCAGTCAATGCAACTTCACAAGAGATCAAGGCTCATTTGTTGAAGTCAGGCTGCTGGCCTTTCATTATACAAAGACCTTATGATATAATTGCTAACCCTGATGCAAATCCCAAGGCTATATTTATCTCTGGCTACACTACAGCACCTTTGGCAGCTGATAGTGATTATGTATTACAGGGTAAAGAAAACGAATTGCAGGCTGCGATAACGGCTTTGGGCAAATTAACGCCTGGGAAAGTCCATGTTTCTTTAAATGCTAAATCAAATTCTCCGCTTGCAGGTCTAAGTGGTATAGAATTACATAAAGTTTCTGGACCACATCCTGCCGGACTTGTAGGCACACAAATCAATAAAATTGACCCTATTAATAAAGGCGAAGTCGTATGGACCATTGCTCCGCAAGATCTGGTTATAATTGGCGAATTGTTTTTGACTGGAAAGTTCAATTCGGAGCGTATAGTTGCGTTGGCCGGTTCATCTATAAAGTCACCTAAATATTATAAAACTAAAATTGGCACTGAAATTTCTACCTTTTTATATGGTAGTGGTGTTAATGATGAAAATTTTAGAGTGATAAACGGAGACGTGTTAACTGGGTCCAAAAGTATGCCAGATGGTCACTTAGGTTTTTATAACAATACAGTAACCGCAATTCCTGAAGGCGACGATTATGAGTTGTTTGGTTGGGGCAAGCCTGTTTTCAATAAAATATCAACCACAAGAGCCTTGACATTCTCTTGGTTGCAGCCCAATAAAAAATATGATTTAAACACGAATACCAATGGTGAGCATAGGGCATTTGTGGTCACAGGACAATACGAGAAAGTTTTTCCGTTGGATATTTTTCCGATGCAGCTATTGAAAGCGTGCATGGTGAAAGATCTTGATGAAATGGAGCAATTGGGATTGTATGAAGTGGCTCCTGAGGATTTTGCATTGACAGAATTTGTTTGCATATCAAAACAACCACATCAGAAGATCATTCGTGAAGGATTGGATTTATTATATAAAGAAATAGGC
>CAZYQR010000085.1:0-9294 GCA_964649755.1 uncultured Maribacter sp.
TTATATTACTTGTCTTATCCTATTGAAGGATCGGATGAAAAAGTGACTATCGCAACCACACGACCTGAAACCATTTTAGGAGATACTGCGATATGTATAAACCCCAATGATGAAAGGTACTCACATTTAAAGGGTAAAAAAGCTATAGTACCAATATGTAATAGGGTTATTCCTATAATTCAAGACGAATATGTAGATATTGAGTTTGGTACGGGATGTTTAAAAGTAACTCCTGCACATGATATCAATGATAAGGCACTTGGAGAAAAACATAATTTGGAAACCGTTGATATTTTTAATGCTGATGCAACACTAAATAGTTTTGGCCTGCACTATGAAGGGAAAGATCGATTTGTTGTTCGTAAGGAAATCAATAAAGAACTTGAAGCGAAGGGATTTTTATTAAAAACCGAGAATTATATCAACAAAGTTGGCACTTCAGAAAGAACCAAGGCGGTCATAGAACCTCGCTTATCAGAACAATGGTTTTTAAAGATGGAAGAACTGGTAAAGCCTGCTATTAAGGCAGTACTTGAGACCGATGAGATAAATTTCTACCCAAAAAAGTTCGAAAACACCTACCGTCATTGGATGGAAAATATTCGTGATTGGAATATTTCTCGGCAATTGTGGTGGGGACAACAGATTCCTGCATACTATTTTGGGGACGGACAGAACGATTTCGTAGTTGCAGCATCCAAAGAAGAAGCTTTGGAAATGGCTAAGGCCAAATCCAATAATTCTGATTTGAAAATAGAGCATTTAAGACAGGATTCAGACGTTGTTGATACCTGGTTTTCCTCTTGGTTATGGCCAATGACCGTTTTTAATGGAATATTGGAGCCTGACAATGAAGACATAACATACTACTATCCTACCAATGATTTGGTCACAGCGCCGGATATCATCTTTTTCTGGGTGGCACGAATGATTATTGCAGGTTACGAATACCGAAATGAAAAGCCATTTGATAATGTCTATTTTACTGGAATTGTGCGTGATAAGCAAAGGCGAAAAATGTCAAAATCCTTAGGCAATTCCCCAGATGCTTTAAAGTTGATTGAAAACTATGGCGCAGATGGTGTTCGAGTAGGTTTATTATTGAGCTCCGCTGCAGGCAACGATTTGTTGTTTGATGAAGACCTTTGTCAACAGGGGAAGAACTTTGCAAACAAAATATGGAATGGTTTCCGTTTGGTGAAAGGATGGGAAGTAGCAGATTTACCTCAACCGGAAGCTTCTAAATTAGGTATTGAATGGTACAAAGAGAAGTTCAATTATGTTTTATTACAAATTGAGGATCACTTTAGTAAGTTCCGCATATCTGATGCCTTAATGGCGATATATAAATTGGTTTGGGACGATTACAGTTCTTGGTTGCTTGAGATTGTGAAACCAGCCTACCAACAACCAATAGACCAAACGACGTATAGTGAGTTAATCAAAATATTGGAAGAAAATTTAAAACTGTTACATTCTTTTATGCCCTTTTTGACAGAAGAAATTTGGCAACGGATTGAAACTCGAACCAAAGATGAAGCTTTGGTTATTTCATCTTGGCCAAAAAATATTGAAGCTAAACAATATCTGTTACCACAATTCGAGTTTGCTGCTGAAGTCATTTCAGGCATTCGTACTATTCGTAAAGAAAAGAACATACCCATGAAAGAAAGTTTGGAACTTTCGGTAATGAATACTAAAAACAGTTCAAAGGATTGGGATGTTGTTATTTCAAAACTCACTAATGTATCCTCCATATCTTATGTAGATGCTGCAGTTGACGGGGCGCTTTCATTCAGGGTGAAAAGTAACGAGTATTTTATTCCTATTAGTGGTGCTTTGGATATTGAAGCTGAAATCAATAAAATCCAGGAAGAATTGAAATACACCAAAGGCTTTTTGCAGTCAGTTCAAAAGAAACTTTCCAACGAACGTTTCGTGAACAATGCTCCTGAACAAGTGATTGCTATAGAACGGAAAAAGCAGGCCGATGCGGAAGTCAAAATCGAGACTTTGAAGAAAAGTTTGGCGAGCTTGGAATAGTTGATCTCAGTTCGCCTTTTTTAGATGAAATGTTGAAGAATTCCATTGCGATTTATATCTTTAGAAAAAACATTCAAAAATGAAACATCTATTACTTACGGGATTTTGTCTATTTGTACTTCCCTTAATTGCCCAAGAAGAAAGTCAGAATATCCTTCCTAAAGAAATTCAGATAAAAACTGCCGTTCTACCTGCACCAGATGCCGATAAAGATGGTGCGATGGTATATGGCTATAATGCTTCGGGTGATTTTGTAGTATTACGTGACGGAAGCAATAATTTGGTTTGTATCGGTGATAATCCCAATAAGGAGGGAATTAGTGTTTCTTGTTATTCGGTGAAATTGGAGCCTTTTATGGCCCGCGGCCGTGAACTTTCCGCCGAAGGCAAGGATTTTAAGGAAAAAAGAGAAATACGAGGTATTGAAGTGGCTTCAGGAAAAATACCGATGCCCAAAGAACCTAGTATGACCTATATTTACTATGGTAAGGATGAAAATTATGATAAGGCCACCGGCGAACTGAAAGATGGACAATTCAGATATGTTATTTACACCCCATTTGCAACACCAGAATCAACCGGACTGCCAATTAAGCCTCATGCGAAAGGAATGCCTTGGCTCATGGATCCAGGAACGCATAGGGCACATATCATGATTGGACCATTCAATTAATCATACCTGTTTTCACGTTAATATTCATGTTTTATTGTTATTTGGAAGAATTTGACATTTGTCAAATTTTCAATAAATTCAAGTTCGTATTTTTAAGTATAATTATTTAGTATATGGGATATACCTCGGAAGATTTTTTAAGGGCTAGCACAAGAAAAGATCTGGTCGCAATTGCAAAAAACAAAGAATTCAATATTGAAAGTGTAGTAAGAAATCTAAAATACGAGCTCGAATTAAGTAAGCTTCAGAGCGAGCTTGTAAATTTACAACAGTGGATTACAAATAATAATTTAAGGGTTGCCGTACTTTTTGAAGGACGCGATGCCGCAGGTAAAGGCGGATCTATAAAACGCTTCATGGAACACCTGAACCCTCGTTCCTCGCGTGTTGTTGCCTTGTCAAAACCTACGGACAATGAGAAAGGACAGTGGTATTTCAGAAGGTATATTAAAGAATTACCCAATCCTGGTGAAATTGTCTTTTTTGACCGTAGTTGGTACAACCGTGCAGTTGTGGAACCCGTGATGGGATTTTGTAGTAAAGAACAATATGATCAATTTATGGTCCAAGTGCCTGAATTTGAACATATGTTGCATGAAGATGGTGTTATTATTATCAAATTTTGGTTCTCTATCTCTAAAGAAATTCAAAACAAGAGATTCAATGCCAGACTCGAAAACCCATTAAAACAATGGAAATTTAGTCCAGTTGACAAGAAAGGTCAAGAGTTGTGGGATAAATACACCTATTACAAAGAACAAATGTTCACAAAAACGCATACGAATTTTAGTCCTTGGATCATAGTAAAGACCCGCAATAAGAAAACCGCACGCCTGGAAAGTATGCGTTATTTACTGTCAAAATTTGAATATTCAGGTAAAAATGATGTATTGGATCTGGTACGACCCGATCCCAACGTGATTGTTCGTTATTATAGAAAAGCCATACAAATTGATATTTAATATGGAGAATACACAGAATTTGAATATTTCCCCTGAAGAATTAGAATTTCTCAATTCAAAACTTGGTTTACGTAGTTTGTTTGCCAATAAAAATGTCGATTTAGAAAGAACACTTCGGGAGATAAAGTATGAACTACGATTACGTGTACTACAGGCCGAATTGGTCAAATTACAAACCTGGACCATTGAGAATAGAAAGAAAATAGTTATTCTTTTTGAAGGTAGGGATGCCGCAGGAAAAGGAGGTGCGATAAGGAGAATAACAGCTCATATTAACCCAAGGTATTTTAGAATAGTTGCTTTGAACAAGCCTACCGAAGATGAGCAGGGGCAATGGTATTTTCAACGCTATGTGAATAAATTACCTAAACCCGGTAAAATCGTATTTTTTGATCGTAGTTGGTACAACAGGGCGGTAGTAGAACCAGCACATGGTTTTTGCACCGAAGATGAGTATACTATTTTTATGTCGCAAGTGAATGATTTTGAGAAAATGATAATGGAATCAAATACGTATTTGATCAAATTTTATTTTTCAATCACTAAAGAAGAACAGAAAAAACGTTTTGATGATATTCAAAAAAGCAATCTGAAACGATGGAAAATGACGCCTATGGACGAAAGTGCCCGAAAACTTTGGGATGTATATACCAAGTATAAGGAAGTGATGTTAAAAGATACAAATACAGAGCATGCACCCTGGGTAATCATTGAGGCTAATAAGAAAACAGAAGCTCGTATTGCGGCTATTGAACATGTTTTAAAAACCATTCCCTATAAGGATTAGCAATTCTGCGTTAAATAGCATTCAAGTGTTAATTAATTGGCAATTTTCAATTTCGTTATATTTGTGATAGACAAACCGTACTCTACGTGGAAACCTACGCCAAAGCACTTTTATATGCCATTCCTTTTTTCATGATCCTTTTGGTCATTGAAATCGCCTACGGTTATTTTGTAAAAAATCAAAAACATAAGGTGATGGATTCAGTTTCGAGCATAAGTTCGGGACTTACGAATATCGTTAAAGATTCGTTGGGTATAGGAATCATTATTGTTACGTATCCTTATTTATTGGAGCACCTCGCTTTATTGGAAATAAAGTCTTCGTGGATGGTTTGGTTAGTTGCGTTTGTAGCCATTGACTTTGCTGGTTATTGGAATCACAGATTAAGTCACAAAATAAATTTTTTCTGGAATCAGCATGTTATACACCATAGCAGTGAGGAGTTTAATTTGGCTTGTGCGCTCCGTCAATCAATTTCCAATCTTTTGGGATATTTCCCGTTGCTATTAGTTCCTGCAGCCCTAATGGGTGTCCCAAGCAATGTAATAGCTATCCTTGCACCTATACATTTGTTCGCCCAGTTTTGGTATCATACGCAACATATTGGAAAAATGGGTTGGTTGGAATATATTATCATTACGCCCTCACAGCATAGGGTGCACCATGCCATAAATCCGGAGTATATTGATAAAAACCTAGGTCAGATCCTTTGTATTTGGGACCATTGGTTCGGCACATATCAAAAGGAATTAGGTGATGTGCCTCCGCAATATGGGGTCTTAAAACCGGCTTCAACTTGGAACCCTATTGTTATTAATTTTCAACATATCTGGCGTTTGATAAAAGATGCCTGGCGTACTAAAAGTTTTTGGGATAAAGTTCGAATTTGGTTTATGCCGACTGGTTGGCGCCCAGCTGATGTGAAAACGAAATATCCCATTCAAATTATTGAGGATGTATACCATTTTGAACGATATGCGACTCCTGCGTCATCTGCATTAAAGGCATATTCAATTTTTCAATTATTGGTAACTACATTATTATTGCTTTTTATGTTCTTTAACTATACAGCTATTGGTTTTGATGGGTTGTTACTTTTTGGCTCCTTTGTTTTCGTCGGTATCTATGGCTATACAACTTTAATGGACAAAACTAGCTATGCCATATGGATTGAAGTATTTCGAGGAGTTGCAGGAATTACCTTTATTTATATACTGGGAGATTGGTTCGGAATTGACTCATATTTCAAATTCGGTAGCCTTCTAGTAGTTTGTTACTTTCTGATTACTATTATGGCTGGAGTTTATTTTACTTTTATTGAGAGTAGACCTTCTGTGAATAAAGTAGCTTTTTAATTTAAAAAATAGGGTATGATTAGACCATATATCTTGGCTGAAACAAACTGGCAAGCACTCAAAAATTCCACATTTGATTTAGCCGTTTTACCGTGGGGTGCGACTGAAGCACATAATTACCATTTGCCATATGCCACTGACGTATATGAAAGTGATGCTTTGGCCGCGGAATCTGCCAGATTGGCTTGGGAAAAAGGCAGTAAGGTTATTGTATTACCTTCAATTCCTTTTGGTGTAAATACAGGTCAATCAGATATTTATTTGGATATTAATTTGAACCCAAGTACGCAATTAGCAATATTAATGGATGTAGTTGAAGTGCTTAATCGACAAGGGATAAAAAAATTACTGATATTCAATAGTCATGGCGGAAATAACTTTAAGCCGTTGGTTCGCGAATTAGGATTAAAATATCCAGAAATGTTCATTTGTTTCTCCAATTGGTTTCAATCAATGGATAAAACGAAATATTTTGATAAAGAAGGTGATCATGCCGATGAAATGGAAACCAGTCTAATCCTCTATTTAAAACCTGAATTAGTTCTTCCAAAAACACAGTGGGGTACTGGGGCATCCAAAAATTTTAAGATAAAATCATTCACAGAGGGATGGGTATGGGCAGAACGTAAATGGTCCAAGATTAGTGAAGATACGGGTGTAGGTAATCCCATGCAGGCCACTAAGGAAAAGGGAGAACATTACTTTAAAGACGTAACCCAGAAAATAGGGAGTTTCATTTCTGAACTTTGTGAAGCAGACTTGAAAGATTTATATGAATAGGGTAATCTGAAGAACTACTTTTTAACCTCTTTTTTGACTAAATTTATGTAGGCTTTCATGGCCTCCTCTCGGCTTATATCCTGGGCTTGTATCAATGCATTGGCCTTGAAGGCATTAATAAGTGGGGTTTTACTGCCAGGATTGTCATAATTCTTATTTGCAATCTTATAATATGCATAAAGTTTTAACAACAAGTCAGCAGGTAATGGATCCTTGTAACTGTTTACAAAATCAACAGCTTTTTCAAAGTTTTTATTTAAGGTCTCCTTCTTCATGTTTATCGACAAAGGTTGCAATACATGTTTTAGCACCAATTACTTTCTGATTCAATTTTACGGCAATGCCACAATCCAAAGGTAATAATAAGTCAACCCTAGAACCAAATTTGATAAAACCTGCATCTTCTCCCTGTTGAACACTATCACCTTCTTCTGCATAGTTAACAATTCGTCTGGCAAGGGCACCAGCAATCTGTCGATACAGTATTTCACCAAATTTGGGTGTATTTACCACTACAGTAGTACGTTCATTGTCAGTGCTTGATTTTGGGTGCCAAGCCACTAAGTACTTACCAGGATGGTATTTAGAATATTTAATTGTTCCGCTTATAGGGTAGCGTGTTACATGCACATTAAATGGCGACATGAATATGGAAACCTGCATGCGTTTTTCGTTAAAATATTCGGTTTCCATTACTTCTTCAATCACTACTACTTTACCATCTACTGGAGCTAAAATTTCATCGAAAAGATTATTAGCCCCTCTTTTAGGGTTTCTGAAAAATTGTAGTATCAATACCAAAACTAGGACTGAAACAATTTGCAGGCCTAAACGTAACCAGTCGTTAACTACAAAAAATTCTGTAGTAAGAACTATGGTAACAACAAGAAAGAAGGTAGTCAATATAATGGTTTGACCCTCTCTATGAAACATAAGCGAAAATATTAAGTATTAAATAAGCAAACGGGGCTGCAAATACCAAACTGTCCAAACGGTCTAGCATACCACCATGTCCGGGAATAATTGCACCACTATCCTTGACACCTGCCGAGCGTTTGAATTTTGATTCTATTAAATCTCCCAACGTTCCAAAAATTACGATTACTGCAGCTAATATAAACCATTGAAGGGTACTAATAATCGGTTCGTATTTACCTAAGAAGTATGCTGCAATCAAGGTAAATACAAATCCACCTATCGTGCCTTCAACGGTTTTTTTTGGAGATACGGCCGTGAATAACTTGGTTCGCCCTATAGTGCTTCCAACAAAGTATGCAAAAGAATCATTCACCCAAATCAATATAAAAATGCCCATAATCAGCAATTTTGCAAAATCATTGTCCTTATATGGGATTATAGTTAAAAAGATGCACCCTCCGCCAATATAAAATAGACCAACTATAAATTTTTGAAAAAAACTAAATCGCTTTTCCTTTTTCGAAAATAGAAAAAAGAGCAATGCGATGTTCATTGAAATTGTTATGAACATTAAAATATTTATCAACCACTTATCGTGAACCAAATATATAAATGCCCACCATAGTGCCAGATAGGCAATAAAAATATGGTAGCCTTTGAGGTGTACTAGTCTTTTATATTCATAAAGGCAAGCAAGTCCAAAAGTCATGATCAAAAAGTCAAAAGCATCAGAACTTAGGAAAATCGCTGAAAGTAAAAGTATAATGTAAACGGCCCCAGAAAGTGCTCTTCTTAAAACTTCTTTCATATTATAGATCCTCCAAAAGTAAAAGGTAAAGATTTTTGGAGCTACTACCGTATGTTAAAAAATCGTTTGAATTCTCGTTTGTAGATTGAAAGTGTTTGAGTGTAGTAATATTTGCAGGAATACTATGCCCATATTTTTTCTTTATCTTCTTTAATCCCTCGCCAATAGATTCTACTAATTGGCTTGTGGTTGCAAAAACAATAACATTGTCTGGAAGCTCATTGAGTTTCTTTTCCATTAATTGATTGGAGCAAACTAAGATAGAACCATTTTGGGCGATTAAGTGCTCACATGTTGTAAAGAAAACCTCACTTTCTTTGGTCTTGCGTGTGAAGGTTATATTCTCTTGGGAAAACCTATTTTCTAACATTGGGCTCATGGCAAAAAAAGGATGTTTTTCCCAACTATTTTCAGCTACAATGTTTTGGAGAGCTTCCGAGATTTCTTGAAAAGAGTCACAATATATAAACTTGCCACCGTTATTTTTAAAGTGAATGGTAAATTTTTCATCAACAGGAATATTTAGGTCAGGCATGTGAACCCCACGGGTTTCTGCTGTTTCTCTGGAAACCTTTTTCTTGCCACCACCAAAAAGTTTGTCAATAAACCCCATTAACTTAATTAAAACTTCTTATTGCGTTCTCTAATATGTAAGAAGAACGTAAAATGCAACTATTTATTTTCTTTTTCTTCCTCCTTGTTCATTGGAGGTTCTGCTTCAATAATAACCTTATCTTTCGTTACTTCTTGGCCTTTGCCATCAAATACTTTGTCAAATGGTCTTTTCCCGAATATTTTTTCCAAATCTTCTTTAAAAATCACCTCTTTTTCCAGTAATCGTTCAGCAAGTGTTGTGAGCTTATCCTTGTTTTTATCCAAAACATCAATGGCCCTCTTGTACTGCTCTTCTATGATTTTTGAAATTTCGTTATCAATTTTTCTTGCAGTTTCCTCGCTATATGGTTTTG
>CAZYQR010000086.1:0-9246 GCA_964649755.1 uncultured Maribacter sp.
GAACAGTAGTGTTCCCGTTCTTTATGAATTAGGACTACGGTTAGAAAAAGGAACCGCGATTTCTGATGTAGGTGCTCTTATGACCTATTCAGGGGAAAAAACAGGACGTAGTCCTAAAGATAAAAGAATTGTTCGCCATCCTGACTCCGAAAAAAATATAGATTGGGGCAATATTAACATAGGATTGGATGAGCATACTTATATGGTCAACCATGAACGTGCTTTGGACTACCTTAACGTTTGTGATCACTTATTCGTTGTTGACGCTTATGCTGGATGGGATCCTAAATATAGAATCAAAACAAGAATTGTTTGTACCCGTGCTTATCATGCATTGTTCATGCAGAATATGCTTATCATGCCGACGAAAGAGGAATTGGCCAATTTTGGTGAGCCTGATTATGTAGTCCTCAATGCTGGGCAGTTCCCTGCCAACCGATACACTTCTGAAATGACATCAAAAACCAGTGTGGATCTTAACTTGGAACGAAAAGAAATTGTGATTTTAGGTTCTGAATATGCCGGGGAAATGAAAAAAGGTATTTTCTCTGTTATGAATTATTTGATGCCATTACAAGATGTACTACCAATGCATTGTTCTGCCAATGTTGGTGAGAAAGACGATGTTACCATACTATTTGGACTGTCAGGAACTGGTAAAACCACTTTAAGTGCTGATCCTAAACGCAGATTAATTGGTGATGATGAGCATTGCTGGACCGATGAAGGCACTTTTAATATTGAAGGTGGTTGCTATGCGAAAGCCATAGATCTTTCCGCTGAAAAAGAACCGGACATCTTTAATGCCATTCGTTTTGGTACCGTATTGGAGAATGTGGTTTATGACAAGAATACAAGAACTGTTGATTATACAGATACATCGATTACCCAAAACACCAGGGCTTCTTACCCAATAAAGTTTATCGACAATATTCAGATGCCTTGTATTGCTGGTCATCCTGAAAATATAATTTTCTTGACTTGTGATGCTTTTGGAGTTTTGCCTCCTGTAAGTAAACTTACACCTGAACAAGCTAGTTATCACTTTATTTCTGGTTATACTGCCAAGGTTGCAGGAACTGAAATGGGAGTTACTGAACCAACAGCTACATTTAGTGCTTGTTTTGGAGCTGCCTTTATGATGTGGCATCCCAACAAATATGCTGAATTGTTAGCTGAAAAAATCAAGACGCACAAGGCTACAGCTTGGTTGGTTAATACGGGTTGGACAGGTACTGGTTCTCGAATGAAGTTGAAGTATACTAGAGCGATGATCGATGCCATTCATCATAATGATTTTGACAATGCTGAGTATGTAAAAGATGAAGAATTTGGATTCCAGATTCCTACAAGTTGTCCTAATGTTCCTTCAGAAGTTTTAATTCCTAGAAATACATGGGAAGACAAAGCAAAATATGAAGAAACTAAATTGAAACTTGTTAATCTTTTCAATGAAAACTTCAAGAAGTTTGCAGCTAATGTAAATCCAGAGATTGTAGAAGCAGGGCCTAAAGCCAGTGCTATGCAATCCTAACCAATACCATTTTTTGAATTTAAATCCCCATTGCAAATTGGCAATGGGGATTTTTTTATCACATGAATACCCTACTGCGAAATTTTATTCTTCTTTATGCAATTGGGAAGTATCTAAAAAATCAAGTACAACAATCTTTGCATTACCATAGAGATACGTCTTTGAAGATCCTCTTGACGATAGCTCAATATTTTCATGGGCATTTAATCTCGCATTGGATGATTCTTCTAAATTGGCCTTAATAATAGCGGCCTCTAACATGGAAGCTTTTAGATTTGAATTGCCAAAAAGATTTACATTGAAAACGTCTGCCGAACCTTCCATCTTAGCACTTGCATTTTTATGCATTTCTATTGTATTGCTTGAACCGACAGCGTAAATACGAACATCAATTCTGTCCTTTAGGCTAATATTCAATGAATCACTCGCAAGATTAAAATCACCAGAACTCATTCCCTCCATATTAATGTTCATCACTGGTGCAGTCGCATTTAATTCCAATCGTGAAGGGCCGTAAATGTTCACGGTCAATTCATCCGAAGAGATAACATCTTTCATATTTATTTTACCATCACGCATGGTTATAGCTTCCAGCTCAATGTAATTAACGGTGATTTCTAATTTCTTTTTTGAGGTTATCTTATAGAATGAACTAATAATCAATATACTGTCTTGTACTTTAAATTTTAGCACATCTATTAAATTATCATCGGCATTGATGGTATATCCTTCATTGGAACCCTTTTGGAGCACTATCTCTAAATCATCGATTAATTCAATGGCTTTGTACGGAGGAAGATCCTCTCTAACCTCAATTACACTTTTATTACCTTTTATTTTTGGTTTTCGTTGGGCGAATGTCTGAAAGCAAACTAACAGAATAAGGAGCGTGATAAGATTTTTCATTTCAATGGTTTGTGTTCTAAATCATCAGGGGTTATTAAATCCTTGAAATTTAATTTGATTAAATATATTACAAAAAAGATTAATCGGCTTTTACAGAGGTATCAAAAAAAATGCCCAACTCTACAAGTTGGGCATTTTTCTTTATTTATTCTTTTATAATTAATGGTGTAGTTCTTCCTCATCAGCCAGCATTGGAACATTTTGTGGAACAAAATCCTGTCCTGGAATTATATATTCACCATTCTCATCAGTCTTACTATAATCATAAGCCCAACGGTGAACATGAGGTATGGCACCTGGCCAATTACCATGCATATGCTCTTGTGGTGCCGTCCATTCCAATGTATTAGCTTTCCATGGGTTTTGGGGCCCTTTCTTACCATAGAACATACTATAGATAAAATTGAACAAGAAAACCAATTGTGCAAGACCTGCTATCAAAGCGAACACGGTCATTAATACCTGAACATCGGTCAATTCATCGAACATAGGAAATGCGGTGTTTTCATAATAACGCCTTGGAACACCAGCCATACCCACAAAATGCATTGGGAAGAAAACCCCATAAGCACAGACAGCAGTTATCCAAAAATGTATGTACCCTAAGTTTTTATTCAACATTTTCCCCTCAAACATTTTAGGGAACCAATGATAAACACCCGCAAATAAACCATAAAGCGCAGATATACCCATTACCAAGTGGAAGTGGGCCACAACGAAATAAGTATCGTGGACATTAATATCCAATGTACTATCACCAAGGATAATTCCTGTAAGACCTCCTGTAATAAAGGTGGACACCAAACCTATTGAAAATAACATGGCAGGGTTTAGCTGCAGGTTACCCTTCCATAACGTTGTGATCCAGTTAAAAGATTTAACAGCTGATGGAATTGCAATTAAAAGGGTAGTAAAGGTAAATACTGATCCTAGAAATGGGTTCATTCCTGATATAAACATATGGTGTCCCCAAACAATGGTGGACAAAAATGCAATTGCGATTATTGAAGCAATCATGGCACGATATCCAAAGATGGGCTTACGTGCATTGTTCGCCATAACTTCTGACACTATTCCCATGGCTGGTAAAATAACAATATATACTTCGGGATGCCCTAAGAACCAAAACAAATGCTCAAACAATACAGGAGAACCCCCCTGATAATGTAAAACCTCTCCTTGAATAAAGATATCTGACAGGAAGAATGATGTGCCAAAACTTCTATCCATTATTAATAATAAGGCAGCAGACAGCAGCACTGGGAAAGATACTACCCCAATTATTGCTGTAACAAAGAATGCCCAAATGGTCAAGGGTAACCTTGTCATTGACATACCTTTAGTCCTTAAATTTATAACGGTCACAATATAATTAAGAGAGCCTAATAAAGAGGAGGCAATAAAAATAGCCATGGATACTAACCATAGGGTCATGCCCATTCCTGAGCCTGATTGTGCCATTGGTAACGCGCTCAAAGGTGGATATATGGTCCATCCAGCATTGGCGGGTCCCGCTTCTACGAATAACGATAATACCATTATAACACTTGACAAAAAGAACAACCAGTATGACACCATGTTCAAAAAGCCTGAAGCCATATCCCGTGCTCCAATCTGGAGCGGAATAAGAAGGTTACTAAATGTACCGCTTAAACCTGCAGTAAGTACAAAGAATACCATTATGGTACCGTGAATTGTAACCAAGGCCAAATAAATATCAGCATCCATTACACCATTGGGTGCCCAATCTCCAAGCAAAGCCTCGAATAATGGGAATGATTCTCCTGGCCATGCCAGCTGCATTCTAAACATCAAAGACATAGCGATACCAATAGTACCCATAATCAATCCAGTAATCAAGTACTGCTTTGATATCATCTTATGATCCTGACTAAAAATGTATTTGGTCACAAAAGTCTCCTTGTGATGATGCCCGTGATCATCTGCGTGGTCTTCTAAATGTGCATGTGCTGTGGCCGACATAAATCTTTGTTTTTTGTTTTTTAAATAGCCTTAATTATTGAACTGATGCCATGGTTTGTGAAAATGTTTGCTGCGAAGCAAGCCATTCATTGTATTCCGCTTCTTCTTCTACGATAATCTTCATTTGCATATTGTAATGCGATTTTCCGCAAATCTTATTACAAAGCAATATATAATCAAACTCCCAGGGATCAGAATTGTCCTTACCCGCTGCAGCTTTTTCAGCTCGTATTGCATTTGTCCTTTTTACTTTATCAACAACATCTGGATTTTGTCTCATATCTGCAGTTGTAATAGTTGGTGTAAATGAAAATTGTGTCGTCATCCCGGGCACACAATTCATTTGTGCTCTAAAGTGAGGCATATAAGCCGAATGCAAAACGTCTTGAGAACGCATTTTAAAGTTAACTTTTCTTCCTACAGGCAAGTGTAATTCCTTTACGATTATATCATCAGAAGCGTTTAAATCAGCTTCATCTATACCTAAGATATTCGCTTTATCAATGTCTATCATTCTAACATTGGCACTTCCCAAGACATTATCATAACCTGCGTATCTGGCAGTCCAATTGAATTGTTGTGCATAAAGTTCAACGATTAATGGATCATCTTCATCATTGATATCCATAATATTGGTCCAAGTATATAACCCCCATAAAATCAAACCTGCTAAAGTAATAACAGGTATGATGGTCCATATAAACTCTAATCGGTCGTTGTCAGCGTAATAAAGTGCCTTTTTTCCTTTTTTACCCCTATACTTAAAACCAAAATAATGTAATAAGGCTTGGGTAATAGTCTGTACCGTAAAAATAATAGCATAAGAAATTAATTCTAACTGATCGTAAGAGGCTCCATGTGCAGAGGCTGCCTCTGGCAACAAGAACTTTCCATACTTCCAAAAGCTAAAAATGGTTATACCATAAATGAAAATCAAAAACAGAAACAATAAATAACCATTGTATTTATTGTCTCTCTCATTCGCCACTTGGGAGTCATCAGCTTTAATTTGCGACAATTCAAAAATCTTGGTCATTTGCCAAATTGCAATTGCCACTAAAACTAAAACAGCTAAAATCAATAATATAGTCATTGTATTATATGATGTTATTCTTTAATAATTATTAATAATGGAAATGTCTACTCTCTTCGATAAACGGGTTACGTTTAGGTTGAAGAGGTGCTTTTGTCAATGCTCGGAATACCCAGAAAATGAACAAGCCGGCAAAGAAAAGGATAGCCCCGATTTCAGGAATACCTATTGACCATTGGTCACCAACGGTTGATGGCATGATCATATTGAAAATATCCAAATAATGACCTGCTAAGATGATGATACCCGTCATGATAACAAACCAATTGATTCTTTTGTAGTCACTGTTCATTAACAATAATATAGGTAATACAAAGTTCATGGCCACCATTCCGAAGAAAGGAAGCTTGTAATCCTCAATTCGTGTTACGAAATATGTTACTTCTTCAGGAATATTCGCATACCATATCAGCATAAACTGAGAAAACCACAGGTATGCCCAAAAGATGCTAAAACCGAACATGTATTTGGCCAAATCATGAATATGACTGTCATTTACATCTGGCAAATAATCCTTAGACTTTAAATATACCGCTACCATTGCAATTACTGTAATTCCCGAAACGATCATACTCGAAAAAACATACCATCCGAAAAGTGTACTGAACCAGTGTGGATCAACACTCATGATCCAATCCCAAGACATCATCGATTCTGAGATTAAATAGAACACTAAAAATGCTGCAGAAATTCTAAAGTTCAACTTAAAACTAGAATTATCATCTGCTTCGTCTTGCTTCAAAGAAAGCTTTCTAGAGTATTCTCTATATAATATCCATCCCCCTAAAAAGATAGCTGCCCTTACTAAAAAGAAAGTCGGGTTCAAGAAACCTGCTTTACCTTGTAAAAGTTTATCATTTGCCACAACATCAGCATCCATCCAAACAAAAAGATGATTCATGTGCATCACTGATAAAACCAAAATAACGAAGATGATAATACCACCTGGAACCAAATAAGAGGTAATACCTTCCATTACTCTAAACAATAATGGGGCCCAACCTGCTTGTGAGGCACGTTGTATAGCATAAAACGCCAATACTCCCAATGCGATCATAAAGAAGAAAAAAGCTGCCACATACAATGCTGCCCATGGTTTATTTTGCAGTTGGTGTAATAAATGTTCATCATGAGCTGCGTCGTGGCTTTCCCCTTGAGCCTCTTCACCATGGTCTTCAGCAACGGCATTTGTCGCCTCATCTGCAGTTGCATCACCATGACCATCTTCATGGCTGGCAACCATAGCCTTCGCCTCTTCAACAGTAGTAGGAGCTGACATAAAACCAACACCTATACCTAATGCACCAACAACCATTAAAATGATTGAAGCAATTTTTAGTCTATTTGAAAACGTGTACATATCTTAATCTATGTATTATTTTATAAATCTTGTTTCAATTTCATAACGTACTCGGCCACTTGCCAACGCTCTTCAGGATTCAATTGTGACGCATGGGAACCCATTGCGTTTAATCCGTAATAAATCGCGTGATTAGTACTACCGACAGTGATATCACGAGCAACATCGGCATAACTTGGTACACCAAGGATTTTTTCTCGTTTCACTAATGTCCCTTGGCCATCGCCTTTAGTGCCATGGCAAATAGCACAATAGATATTATAAAGTTCTTTACCTATTGCCAAGTTAGCTTCATTGTTCAAGGAATCCAATGGACTTGCTTTCAGTCTTGATAGTTCTTTGCCTTCCATTGTATTTTCCAAATCGTAAGGCATAAATCCTCTTGGAATTGTATGCTCCGCTGGAGCCATTGCTTCCGAGCCATTTGGAAGAAATTCAACTTTTTGATAAACTTCATAGCTTACCGGTTCGTACATGTTGGGCATATATTGATAGTTAGGACTTTCTTTCTCTGCACAAGCCGCAACAAACAGTACCAAACCAAATACTATTCCTAATTTTATAATACTTTTCATCATCTTATGACTACTTTTCTGAAACATTAATTTCAACTGCACCCGTATCCATCAATAAATTCTTTAATTCGTTTTCATTATCATGTATAACCAATTCCATTACAAAATGGTCATCGGTTGTTCTTACATCTGGGTTCTCCGCCTTTTTAAATGGCCAAAGTCTACTTCTTAAGTAAAACGTAATTACCATTAAATGCGCGGCAAAGAATACCGTCATCTCAAACATAATAGGCACAAATGCAGGCATGTTTTCCAAATAGCTAAAACTTGGTTTACCACCAATGTCTTGAGGCCAATCCTGAATCATAATATAATCCATCATTACAATTGACACTATTAGACCTACACAACCATATATAAAAGAAGTAATGGCAATTCTAGTAGAGGCTAACCCCAATGCCTTGTCCAGACCATGTACTGGAAATGGGCAATATACTTCCTCGATATGATGTTTGGCATCTTTCACCTTCTTGACGGCATGCATTAGCACGTCATCATCATTATAATAAGCATGTATAACTTTGGAAGCCATATCTATTATTTGTTATTTAATTTTTTTGCCTGTCCCGCCCAATCATCGCGCTGTGCCCTACCTGGGAACGATTTGGTAATTGAATCCAACAAGTTATATTCTTTCTCAGTCATACGACCAACCTGTGCAAAGGTAAAAATACCTATCTGGTTTAAGGTTTTCTCCATTTTGGGACCAATTCCTTTAACCTTTTTAAGATCATCGGCGGTATCCTTACTTGCATCAAATGTTCCTATGGAATCCAATAAACTAGAAACATCCTTATTTGTATCTTCTGCTGTTTTCACTACCGCCTCTTCGACTTTTTTGACATTTTCTTTAACAGCAGCAATACCACTGATTTGATACAACGGCTTACCAGCCTCTCTTAGTTTTTTATATTTCTCCCCAGAGGATTTCAATATGGTTTTTACCTCCGCCTGTGCAATAACGGGGAAAGTTCTGGCATACAATAAGAATAGAACAAAAAAGAAACCAATAGTACCAATGAATATACCTATATCTATATATGTTGGTGAGAACATACTCCATGAGGAAGGTAAGTAGTCCCTATGCAATGAGGTGACAATAATCACGAACCTCTCAAACCACATACCAATGTTCACAACAATAGAAATAAAGAAAGAGAACATGATACTTGTACGTAGTTTTTTGAACCACATGAATTGTGGTGAAAATACGTTACAACTCATCATTGCCCAATAGGCCCACCAATAAGGACCTGTAGCCCTATTCAGGAAAGCATATTGTTCATATTCAACACCTGAATACCAAGCCATGAACAACTCAGTGATATAGGCACAACCAACAATCGAACCCGTTATCATTATCACAATGTTCATTAGTTCAATATGCTGTACTGTAATATAAGCTTCAAGACTACACACTTTTCTCATTATGATCAACAAGGTGTTCACCATGGCGAATCCTGAGAAAACCGCACCAGCAACAAAATAAGGTGGGAATATGGTGGTGTGCCATCCTGGAATTACCGCTGTCGCAAAATCCATAGATACAATGGTGTGCACAGAAAGCACCAATGGTGTTGCCAAACCAGCCAATACCAGAGAAACTTCCTCAAAACGTTGCCAGTCTTTTGCACGACCTGTCCAACCGAAACTTAAAAGACTATATATTTTCTTTTGAAATGAAAGTACCGCTCTATCACGAATCATTGCAAAATCGGGTAATAATCCTGTCCACCAGAACACCATTGAAACCGACAGATACGTTGAAATTGCAAATACATCCCAAAGTAATGGT
>CAZYQR010000087.1:0-9161 GCA_964649755.1 uncultured Maribacter sp.
TACCAACTGAGCTACCAGGTCAAAATGAATTTAAAAGGCTAAGGAAGTTTCCACCTTAGCGGCTGCAAATATAAGATCATTAATTTATTTAACAAGTCTATTTTTATAGAATTTTTGGTTTTCTTTGAATTCCAATTATAATTAATTCATATTTACATAAATAAAGTGTGGTGAAAATAGTTTTGGTCGGTTATATGGGCAGTGGAAAATCTACAATCGGTAAATTACTTGCCGGCAACTTGGACTATGAGTTCATTGATCTTGATGATTATATAGCATCCTCAGAGAATATGGAAATCCCTAAGATTTTTGATTCTAAAGGTGAAATATATTTTCGAAAAAAAGAATTTGAATACCTAAATGAAATTTTGAAAACCAAAGATGATTTTGTGCTATCTACTGGTGGTGGTACGCCTTGCTATGGGGAGAATATGCATGCTATTCTGGAGGCTACTCCAAACGTTTTTTATTTGAAAGTATCGATTGCCGGATTAATTAATAGGTTGATATCAGAGAAAGAACATCGACCGCTCATTTCATATATACCCAATGAGGAATTACCTGAATTCATAGGTAAACATTTGTTTGAAAGAAATTATTTCTATTCCCAAGCGAATCATAATCTTTTATGTGATGAAAATAGTAAGGAAGAACTGGTTTTAAAAATTGAAGCTTTATTAGTCTAAATAGACCATATCGTTCTTTGCTTGAAATTTTACATGCACATGTTCTTGTAGTGAAGTTGACAGTGATATACCTTTGTAATCTGCCTTTACAGGATACTTCTTATGGTTTCTATTTACCAAAACAGCAGTTTTCAATTGTTTTAACGGGGTCCTTAAAAAATGGTGAACACCATAAATCAAGGTTGTCCCGGAATTAAGAACGTCATCTACTAAAACCACGGACTTGTTTTTGTATTCCTCAGTTGGCATAGAAGTCTTTACTTCACTCTCCAACGGATTACTTTTGTTCATGCTAACTTTACAAAGAAGAATTTCAGAATCAGTAATACTTCTTAAAACGCCTTGAATTTTTTTCGCAAATTTTAACCCACCACCTTCAATGCCAGCAATGACAATTTGCTTTTCGGCTACATTGGCTTCATATATCTGATAAGCTATGCGACGAATTTTATGTTGTATTTCTAGATGTGATAATATTTTGTTCTGCATTGTGGTCTAAATTACTTTTCAAAGATAAAGAACAGTTCATTACCATTTCTAGGTTTGATTGAATTATATGTCCTTTCCAATATTTTGATTTTAAAATGTTCAAAGAACAATTTTTTGTATTCATTGATGTCGCCTCCAAAAGGTGGCCCCTTCTCAGTTAGCGGGAAATCAAAAAACAAACCTGCTAATTTTCCATTTTCACGGAGCAAATGGTTCATTTTTATAGCATAAGGTCCTCGTAAGCTCGGATCTAGGGCACAAAAAAAAGTTTGTTCAAGTACTAAGTCAAAATTAGACTCCTGTAGATCAAAAAAGTCCATATGGATTAGTCGATCTTTAGGAAAATGTGGAATTCTATTTTTTAGATTATCCAAAGGTTGTTGCGCAATATCCACTACATATATATTGGTAAAACCCCTGTTGAAAAGATATTCAACCTCATAACCATTACCTGCACCAGGTATTAGGATTTTCAGGTTTTTATTAGCTAATTGATCTATGTAGTTTTTTAGGGGAGTTGAGATATAACCAATATCCCATCCTAATTTTTCATTGTTATATTTGTTGTCCCAAAACGCTTTATTCAGCTTCATCATCTAAATAATCATCAATTTCCCTGCGGTCTTTTTTAGTGGGTCTGCCCACACCTTTTTTGCGATAATATGTCTTGGAGTATTTCAATAATTCTTCATTCTCGAAGGCCTCTTTAGGGGTTGTGTCTTTCCGGTAGATATTGACCAATTTTGCTCCAACTCGGTTTTTTGGTATATCTAAAACAATCAATTCGAAGTTTATCTGGTTCTTGCGTAGGTTAACTTTATCAGTTGGATAAACCTGTCTTGATGATTTCACGACCTGGCCATTTATTTTTACTTGCCCTTTTTTACATGCTGTTGAAGCAATATTTCGTGTCTTGAAATAGCGGGTATGCCATAAGTATTTATCAATACGCATAAACAATCAAAAATCTTTGTTAAGGAGCTCTGCAAAAATACGGAAAATTGTATCTTGCGCCCTTATATTGTAATTGATGAAAATGAAAAATATTTTAATGCTGGTTCTTTTTATTGCAACTGTGTGGTCGTGTAAGAATGATGATGAAGAAGAAGACCTAATTGTAGTGCCACCACAATCATTATCCGAGACTGCTGTCGAAGATGATGCCAAAATACAGGAGTTTTTACAAACACATTTCTATAATTATGAAGAATTTGACTCCCCACCAGCCGATTTTGACTACAGGATAAAACTGGATTCGATTTCGGGGGATAACGCAGATAAAACTCCGCTAATTGATCAAATGGCCTGGAAGGAGGTATCGGTATCTTCTGACGCTTTCGGATTGGATGAATCTGAAACTGTTTTACATAAATATTACTATTTGGAGGTTGAAGAGGGTAGTGGACCTGGTCCTTCAGTTGCCGATTCAACTTACGTTAGATATGAAGGTTCCTTGTTAAATGGCGTGGTTTTCGACGGCTCAATAAATTCACCGGTATGGTTTGATTTAGCACAGATTCAGGGACCAGGAGCGGCAAGAGGATTTGCTGAGGCAATGCCAAACTTTAAGACCGGCGACGAAATAGTGATAAATGCAGATGGAACTTTTAATGTTGAAGATTATGGAGTAGGGTTAATGGTGTTTCCTTCAGGATTGGGATATTTTAATGTTTCAAGAGGAAGCATTCCGGTTTATTCCCCTTTGGTTTTTAAGATTGATTTATTTACCATGAATGATACGGATCATGACAGGGATGGTATACCATCTATTATGGAAGATGAAGATAAGGATGGTTATTTATATAATGATAACACTGACGAAGAGCTGGAGAAGGAGTTTGTTGGAACTTTATTCGCAAATTTCATAGATCCAGATGATGATGGCGATGGTACGCCAACAATTGAAGAAATTGATATTGATGCAGAAGGCAACGTAACTTTCAGGGATACTGATGGTGACGGCATTAAAGACCATTTAGATAGCGATAGTTAATTTCCTTGAGTTAAAAAGATATAGACAAAAAAAGGCCCATACGTTACCGTATGGGCTTTTTGTTTATTATTACTTAGGATCATAATTTCAATGAAAGTCCAAAAATGATTTGCGAAGGTCTTGAATCAACTCTTCCGGAAATGTCGGCGATATTATCCCCAATAATCTCCGCTTCATTTTCGGAGAATCCCCGTTCATAACGCACGTCTAATCCTATGTTTCCCAAGGTTACGCCAACACCAAAATGGGCGCCAATGGTAAAATCATTTTTTACATCATCGATTTCCACATCTTCCAAATCATTGCTCAGGGTGTATTGAAAAGCCGGCCCTGCGAATATGTGCAGTGGGCCAATTAATTTATAACCCAAAAGAACAGGGAGGTCCAATTTCGAAACGTCGTAGTCGTTAGTTCCACCTTCAACGTCATAACTACTTTTTGTTTTAGTATAAATTAATTCAGGTCTTATATAGATTTTCGGCATATCTAATTTCCCATAAAAGCCAACATGATAACCAACCTTACCATCTGAACCAGCGATTAAATCCTCACCTGCAGATTGTACTTGTTTAAAACTCAAGTCACCATTTTGATTGTAGTTAAGTCCGGCTTTGATACCGAATCCAGAATCTTTCTGTGCAAAGGCAGTAAGGCCAATTAAGGCAAATACTGCCATTAAAAGTGATTTTCTCATAATATGTCTGTTTTTAATAGTCGTTTGGCATCAAAAACGATACCATTTTATTTTCGACACTCTACTCAAAGAACGATGTCCTAATAACTTTATTGTCTGTCTTTCATAATTGAACCTCAATTTATTTTATTGCAAATTCACGGAGTTTTATGAATAAATTATGCATTTAACTTTCCATCATTTATGACAGTAGAATCCTAAACTTTATTTTTTTGTTAAGGACTTTATGCAGGGCAGTTGTTTATATTTGCGACTTTAATCTAAGATTTGCAATTTACTTTAGAACATACAGACACCCAAAGCAAAGCCCGTGCAAGTAAAATGATTACTGATCACGGCGTTATTGAAACCCCTATTTTTATGCCTGTCGGCACTGTGGCATCAGTTAAAGGAGTACATCAAAAAGAGTTAAAAGAGGAGATAAATCCAGATATAATTCTTGGTAATACCTATCATTTATTCCTAAGGCCAAAAATCGAAATTTTACAGCAAGCAGGGGGTTTGCATAAATTTATGGGCTGGGATCGGAATATACTGACAGATAGTGGTGGTTATCAGGTATATTCGCTTTCAGCCAATAGAAAAATAAAGGAAGAAGGAGTAAAGTTCAAATCGCATATTGATGGGTCTATGCACATGTTCACCCCTGAAAATGTTATGGAAATCCAACGTGTTATCGGAGGCGACATAATCATGGCATTTGATGAATGTACACCTTATCCCTGTGATTATAATTATGCCAAGCGCTCTATGCATATGACGCATAGATGGCTGGATCGTTGTATTGCACATCTTGAAAAAACACCTTATACATACGATTATTCCCAAACTTTTTTCCCAATAGTTCAGGGTTCCACTTATAAAGACTTACGTAAAGAATCGGCTGAGTATATTGCCAATGCAGGTGCGGAGGGCAATGCGATTGGTGGACTTTCGGTAGGGGAGCCTGCAGAGGAAATGTATGCTATGACTGAAGTAGTTTGTGATATATTGCCTGAGGATAAACCTAGATATTTAATGGGTGTAGGGACGCCTATTAATATCTTGGAAAATATAGCTTTAGGAATAGATATGTTCGACTGTGTAATGCCTACTCGAAATGCACGAAACGGAATGCTTTTTACTGCCCATGGCACCATAAATATCAAAAATAAAAAGTGGGAAGATGATTTTTCGCCAATTGATGAACTGGGAACTACTTTTGTGGATAGGGAATATTCAAAGGCCTATCTGCGGCACTTGTTTGCGGCCAAAGAGTACTTAGGTAAGCAAATTGCCACAATTCATAATTTAGGCTTTTATATATGGTTGGTTCGTGAAGCCAGAAAGCGTATTATAGGGGGGGATTTTACCCAATGGAAAAATTCTATGGTTAAACAAATGGATAAAAGGTTATAGCATTGAGTATAATTGACAAATACATCCTAAAAAGGTATTTGATCACTTTTGCAGTGATGCTCTTGCTATTTATCCCTATTGGGATAATGGCCAATCTAGCCGAACAAATCGGCAAGATGATTGACAACGATGCACCAACCAATGAAATAATCGTCTATTACATCAACTTTACTATTTATATTGGCAGTCTTCTATTTCCGATATTTCTGTTTTTATCGATTATATTTTTCACCTCGAAATTGGCAAGTAATACTGAGATTGTTGCTATACTAAGTTCTGGTGTCTCTTATAATCGTTTTCTAAGACCCTATATAATTGGAGCAACCATTGTTGCAGTAACTATGTTGGTGATGGCTATGTTCATAGTGCCCAATGCCAGTAAAGGATATAATGAGTTTAAATTCAAATATTTAAAAAAAGGAAAGCAGGATAGGATTACGAGCAATATTTTTAATCAGCTCAACGAAAACGACTTTATTTATGTGAGCAGTTTTGATCCTGCAAGACAAAATGCAAACAAATTCACATTTGAGAGATTCAATGATGATAATACCTTGGATTTTAAAATCTCGGCCAATAGCATACGTTGGGTCGAAAAGGATAGTATTTATAGGCTTATTAGGTATCAAAAGCGGAAGATTATTGGGGATTCCGCAATTATTGAAACAAAGAATAGGTTAGATACAATATTCACTTTTAAGATTGAAGATCTTACTCCGGTATCCTATATCGCAGAGACCAAAAATCTTTTCGAGCTAAATAAATTCATTGCCAATCAAAGAAGAAAAGGTGCTTCCAATATTAACAACTATGTTCTTGTAAAATACAGAAGATGGGCCTTACCACTTGCTGCATTTATTTTAACCATTATTGCTGTTGCAGTATCTTCGGTAAAAAGACGAGGTGGTATGGGAGTCAATCTAGCATTTGGTATTGGGGTTGCTTTTATCTACATCTTTTTTGATAAGGTATTTGGTACTTTGGCAGAGCAAGCGGGATTTTCACCTCTTTTGGCTGTAATCATCCCTAATATCGTTTTTGGTATTTTAGCTTTTTACCTATTGCAGAATGCCAAGCGTTAAACTAAAAAATTACTTACAGCTACATTTAATTGTCTTTATCTGAGGCTTTACAGCTGAGTTCTTTAAATTGTCTATGTTAGACTGGGTTTTCATTGGTATACTTGCTTCAATATGCACGGCTTATACTTTTGTAGCATCTATAAAAGTCATGCCATATATCACTCCATACACCGTAGATTCAACAGTGAATATGGAGCCTGTTTATGGGATATTCCTTGTATTTTTTATACTTGGTGATAAAGAGAAAATGAATCCAATGTTCTATGCTGGGGCTTTAATATTTATCACAATTGTTATCGCCAATGGGGTATTGAAACAATTGAATGCTAAAAAGAATGTGTAGTGGATAGGGTTACCTTATATTATTTTATATTTGTCCAATCAAACTAACAAAACCTACCCATCTCATGGAATATTTAGATTTTGAACTGCCTATTAAGGAACTTGAGGACCAGCTCGAGAAATGTATGATTATTGGAGAGGAAAGCGATGTTGATGTAAGCGAAACATGTAAGCAGATTGAAAAAAAGTTAGCTGAATCACGAAAGGATATTTATAAAAACCTTTCGGCTTGGCAACGTGTCCAGCTTTCAAGACATCCTAATAGACCTTATACATTGGATTATATTAATGCCATTTGCGGTGATACCTTCTTGGAATTACATGGTGATCGTAATGTAAAGGATGACAAGGCAATGATAGGTGGTTTGGGTAAAATCGGGGACCAGAGCTATATGTTCATTGGTCAACAGAAGGGATATAATACCAAAACACGACAGTATCGAAATTTTGGAATGGCCAACCCTGAGGGTTATAGAAAGGCGTTACGTCTTATGAAATCTGCCGAAAAATTCGGAATACCGGTAGTCTGTTTGATTGATACTCCTGGTGCTTATCCTGGCATTGAAGCTGAAGAACGTGGCCAAGGTGAGGCTATTGCTAGGAACATCTTAGAAATGACCCGTCTTAAGGTTCCCATTATCGTTACTATTATCGGCGAAGGAGCTTCTGGTGGTGCTTTGGGGATTGGTGTTGGTGATAGAGTATTGATGTTGGAAAATACCTGGTATTCTGTTATATCACCTGAATCATGCTCCTCAATATTATGGAGAAGCTGGGAATATAAAGAGCAGGCTGCCGAATCACTTAAACTTACTGCTCCTGATATGAAAAAGTTAAAACTTATCGATGAAATTGTTCGTGAACCTGTAGGTGGTGCGCATAGTAATCGTGAGAAGACTTTTGAAATTGTGAAAAACAAAATTGCTGCCCATTATCAGGTATTGGAAAAGTTATCACCAAAAGAACTGGTAGATTTACGCATGGATAAATATGCGAACATGGGAGTATTTAATGGTTAACGGTCGTTTTTGCCAAGGTTGTTAAAATTTAATTAATCCAATCCTCATTTTTTTTCTGTTATCAACAGATTTTGTAACTTATCAACAGGTGAATTGTTAATCAACCGTTGATATCGTTAGTTGTTAAACCCATGTTAACTTAAGGTTAATTGTATATTTTCGTAGCCATGGAAAAACCTAAGCCACTTATTGGTCGTAAGATCGACAAAACCACTATAATCAACCTTGAGAGAGGTAAAATACCTCCACAAGCAGTTGATTTAGAGGAAGTTGTGCTTGGGGCAATGATGATTGACAAGAAAGGTGTTGATGAAGTAATAGATATCTTACATCCTGATGTTTTTTATAAAGAGGCCCATTGTTTTATATATGAGGCTATTTTTAAATTGTTCGAAACCTCGGAACCGGTCGATTTATTAACCGTTTCTTCCCAATTAAAGAAGGATGGCCGACTTGAATCGGTTGGTGGGGATTTTTACCTCATTAAATTGACGCAGAAAGTGGCATCTTCGGCACATATTGAGTTTCATGCCAGAATTATTCTTCAAAAGTTTATACAGCGTAGTCTCATAAAAATTTCGAATGAAATAATCGAGGATGCCTATGATGATGGTACTGATGTTTTTGATTTGTTGGATACGGCCGAATCCAAACTCTATGATGTTACCCAAGGTAACTTAAAACGATCTGCAGAAACGGCTCAGAATTTGGTGATTCAGGCCAAAAAACGAATCGAGGAAATTGCCAATAAAGAGGGTTTAAGCGGTATTCCATCAGGATTTGATAAATTGGATAAACTTACTTCTGGTTGGCAACCAAGTGATTTGATCATTGTTGCAGCTCGTCCTGGTATGGGTAAAACAGCCTTGACCTTATCCATGGCAAGAAATATTGCGGTGAATTCAAATATTCCTGTGGCATTCTTTTCGTTGGAAATGTCCTCAGTACAGTTGATTACAAGATTAATATCTTCAGAAACAGGATTATCTTCTGAAAAGTTGAGAACTGGTAGGTTAGAAAAACATGAATGGGAGCAGCTTAATGTAAAAGTGAAGACACTTGAAAAAGCGCCTTTGTTTATTGATGATTCGCCATCCTTGTCCATTTTTGATTTAAGGGCAAAAGCGAGACGATTGGCATCACAGCATGGCATTAAAATGGTCGTAATTGATTACTTGCAATTGATGACAGCAGGGGGTAGTCAAAAAGGTGGAAACCGTGAACAGGAAATCTCTACAATCTCAAGAAACCTAAAAGCCTTGGCCAAAGAATTGAATGTTCCAGTGATCGCACTATCACAATTATCCAGGGCTGTTGAGACACGTGGAGGCAGTAAGCGACCCATTCTTTCTGACCTTAGGGAGTCTGGTGCTATTGAGCAAGATGCAGATATCGTTTCCTTTATTTATAGGCCAGAATATTATAAAATTGATGAATGGGATGATGAAGAACGAACTC
>CAZYQR010000088.1:0-9119 GCA_964649755.1 uncultured Maribacter sp.
AACCAAATAAGGCTATTTTTGATTACGCCATCTTGGTGAATGCCAGAACTATGCGCAAAGGCATTAGCGCCTACAATAGCCTTATTTGGTTGTACCAACATTCCCATTTTATCAGAAACCATCTGACTGGTATCATAAAGTAATCTACTATTGATATTGGTATCTAATTCAAGGTAAGGGTGTTGTCTTAATATCATTACCACTTCTTCCAAAGAAGTGTTGCCAGCGCGTTCTCCAATACCATTGATGGTACATTCAATCTGACGGGCACCATTAATTACCCCTGAAATGGAATTGGCGGTTGCCAAACCTAAATCGTTATGACAATGGCAAGAAAGTATTGCTTTATGTATTCCAGTAACATTTTCTTTAAGATACTTCATCTTTGCACCATATTCCTCGGGTAAACAATATCCAGTTGTATCGGGGATATTTAATACCGTGGCACCAGCTTTGATAACTGCTTCACAAACCCTAGCTAAAAACTCATTGTCAGTTCTGCCGGCATCCTCGGCGTAAAACTCTACATCCTCAACAAATGATTTGGCATATCTTACGGCACTAATGGCTCGTTCTATAATGGCATCCTTATTGGAGTTGAATTTATGTTTTATATGTGAATCGGAAGTTCCTATGCCCGTATGTATTCTTGGGTTTTTGGCTGGTTTCAAAGCTTCGGCCGCAACTTCAATATCTTTTTTTACGGCGCGGGTTAAACCACAGACCGTCGCGTTATTTACGACTTTGGATATTTCCATGACCGAATTGAAATCGCCAGGACTCGAAATGGGAAACCCTGCTTCGATAACATCAACACCAAGGTCATCAAGACGTCTGGCAATAACCAATTTCTGGTTTTTATCCAATTTACATCCAGGCACCTGCTCACCGTCGCGAAGTGTGGTATCAAAAATTTGTACTATATCTTTACTCATTATATTTACGTAGATTTAACTAGCCATTGACGAATATATGACCAATAGGGCTAATGGCCTAAACATTGGGATTACATTTACAACGTTAAGTTACTTTTTGGTGAGTGCAAAGTGCTAAAAAACAACGATTTAAACTATATTTATTACGATGACAAATGCGCATAAAGATGCATTGTTTGTACTGGTAAAATCACTCTCTAAATCAGAGAAGCGCCAATTTAAACTTTATGTAGGACGATTGGGGGTGAATACAGACGCCAAATTTTTGGCATTGTTCAACCTTTTGGATAAAGTTAAAAAGTACGATGAAAAAGTGATTCTGGATAGCGGAATCGTCACAAAGTCCCAACTATCGAACCTAAAAGCACATCTATACAAACAGATTCTTGTAAGTCTGAGATTGAATCCCGTGAACCAGAATATTAGGGTTCAACTAAGGGAACAATTGGATTTTGCGACCATTTTATATCAAAAAGGACTTTACAAACAAAGTTTAAAAATACTCGATAAGGCCAAGTATACGGCTATTGAAAATGAGGAAAAAAATATTGCCTACGAAATTGTTGAACTCGAGAAAATCATTGAGACCCAATATATAACAAGGAGTATTCCTGATAGGGCCGATGAACTGGCGGTACAGGCCAAGCAATTGTCCGAGCAGAATGTGATGACCAGTAAACTTTCCAATTTATCTTTGCAGTTATATGGTCTTATGCTTAAAGTGGGGTACGTACGCAGTGATGAAGATTTAAATAAGGTTAAGACTTACTTTAAAAAACAACTTCCAAAATATAATATTGATGACCTTGGATTTCGAGAAAAATTATGGCTTTATAAGGCGCATTTGTGGTATAGTTTTTTAATTCAAGATTTTCTTTCTTGCTATAAATATGCCAATAAATGGGTTGATCTTTTTTATGAAAACAAAAAAATGATCCAATTGAATCCCGTATTCTATTTAAAAGGAAACCATTATTTGTTGGAATCCTTGTTTTATGTAAAATACAGCTCTCAATTTAAAAAAACACTTCACCGATTGGAAGCCATGGTCGAGTCAAAGGACTTTCCCAAAAACGACAATATTGGTTCCTTGGCTTTTCTCTATATCAATGCGAATAAATTGAATCTTCATTTTTTGGAAGGCACTTTTGATAAAGGATTATATTTGGTTAAGATTATTGAGTATGGGATCAATAAACACAAAGATCGCTTAGATGCCCATCATATCATGATTTTGTACTACAAGATTGCTAGCCTTTACTTCGGTAATGGTGAAAACAAAAATTGTATTCTTTATTTAAAGAAAATCATAGATAACAAGAATTTAAAAATGCGGGAAGACCTTATGTGTTTCGCACGTGTTTTAAGCTTGGTGGCCCATTATGAGGCGGGCATGGATTATCATTTAGAACTGCAATTAAAGAGCACCTACAAGTTTCTAATGAAAATGAACGACTTACACGCAGTACAAAAAGAAATGATCAAGTTTTTACGTAATCTCGGTAATATTTATCCGAATGAATTACGTAACGAATTTCAGAAACTGTATAACGAGCTTAAAAAGTATGAGAACCACCCTTATGAAAAACGCGCCTTCCTGTATCTGGATATTCTCTCGTGGTTAGAAAGCCATTTGGAGGGTAAGCCTGTTGCTCAAATTATTCGTGAAAAGGCCATGCAACAAACAAGATAAGCTCTAGTTTGATAAATAAACCACATCTTTCCCATCTGCTGGAAATTAATTTGGCCATGCTTTTTATTAGTACCTCTGGAGCACTGGGAAGGTATGTGGAATTACCTGTACCGGTTACCATTGCAACCAGAGGTATTTTGGCATTTTTTCTCTTGTTCTTTTATTGCCGATGGAAGGGGATTTCTTTATATATTAGTTCAAGTGATAGGTTAATGGTAATCATAAGTGGCGTGCTGATGTGTCTGCATTGGTTGACTTATTTTTACGCCCTTCAAATGTCCAATGTTGCCATAGGGATGCTGTCTCTGTTCACTTACCCGGTAATCACAGCATTTTTGGAACCATTGATCCTTAAGACCAAATTTCAAAGAATTCATGTTTTATTGGGAATAATGGTTTTATGCGGGATTTATTTACTTACTCCGGATTTTGATTTTGGGAATTCAGCAACAATTGCCACAGGAATGGGTATATTGTCTGCCTTGTTTTACGCCCTAAGAAATATTATTCTTAAATCTAAAGCAGCACATTATCACGGTTCAATGTTAATGGTTTACCAAACTGGTATCATAGGATTATTATTGATGCCTGCAATGTTCTTTGTTGATATGCAGACAGTCCTCTCACAATGGGAAGGATTAATTGCGCTGGCAGTTTTGACCACGGCTATTGGCCATACCCTTTTCTTGATGACCTTTAAGCATTTTTCTATTACATCTGTAAGTATTATTAGTAGTATTCAACCCGTATACGGAATCGTAATTGGGGCTATTTTTTTATCGGAACTTCCAGCCATCACAACAATAGTGGGTGGCATATTCATATTGGGATCAGTGGTCATAGAAAGCATACGCACCTCCCGATAAGCATTTCACAGCTATTGTACGACCTCAATTATGGCTGATTGATACCTGGGGTTCCTGTACTGAATTGATTAATCAAACCTTCACCCAATTTACCAAATTGATCGTTCTTGGCCATTTCACGAACTTTAACCGGGTCAAAATCGCCATTAAAGTAAAGGAAAGATCCATTGAGATTATTGTTATTATAAATCAAAATTTCCTTGACGCTATTCCGTTTTTCACGAATAGATACGATATTTCTTTTTAATTCGTCATTTTTTCGATAAACCTCAATAAATGAATTGCCTGTGATTCCGTTCATCTGCTTATTCAGAAATTGTGTTTTGGCCGGTGTTGCACTTGGAAAACGCATATATCTCAAATCCCTGGTATTGCCAACAATGGATTGCATTTCTGGAGAAATACCACTTATTAAAGTCAACATAAATTGGGGCACACGAACAGCGGTTACTTGATTGTCGTTCTTATGTGTGTTATAAAAGGTGTCGATGGAGTTATAGCTTCCACAGGAGACTGAAAGTATTAAGCTGAAAAGTAAAAGTGCTCTTTTGACCATGGTATAGTGTTTTGTTTAGTAACTAAATATAGAAAAAAACATCAACAAGCGTTCCAAACTGGATCATTTGTCGGAGAAGCTATTAATTCGAGCTTTTCTTTTTTCACCGGATGAATGAACATAAGCTTCCTCGCATGTAAATGTATGCTGCCATCTTTATTACTTCGGTCAAAACCATATTTAAGATCACCTTTTATCGGACAGCCAATAGCTGTTAATTGTGCACGAATTTGATGGTGCCTCCCAGTTTTTAAATCAATTTCCAATAAAAAATAATTATCTAATTTCTTTATGATTTCGTAATCCAAAACAGCTTTTTTACTATCCGGGACTTCTTTTTTATGAGCGTATGATTTGTTTTGCTTGGTATTACGTTTTAGCCAATGGGTAAGTGTGTCGTGAGTTTTAGGGGGCGTATTTTTCACTACCGCCCAATATGTTTTTTTTGCCTCTTTTTCTGCAAATAATTTATTCAAACGTGGTAACGCCTTCGATGACTTGGCGAAAACCACAATTCCCGATGTTGGCCTGTCCAATCTATGAGCAACACCTAAATATACATTTCCAGGCTTGTTATATTTCTCTTTGATGTATTGTTTTACTACTTCACTCAAGGGCTTATCACCGGTCTTATCGCCTTGTACTATATCACCAGGTCGTTTATTCACCGCAATAAGGTGGTTGTCTTCGTAAAGTATTTGAAGATTTTGTGGGGTTGATAGTGTCTTCGACATTATTAGATAGATAGTTTCTTATAACCAAAGGTCAAAAAAAGCAAAAGCAAAACCCCTGTAGTTACTGACATATCAGCCATATTAAAGATACCAGTTTTGAACATCCCCAATTTTATTTGAAAAAAGTCCGTCACGGAGCCATAAGCAATTCGATCAATCAGATTGCCAATACCACCGCCAATCACAAAAGCAAATGCAAGCACCATCCATCGGTTTAGATTTGTTTTTTGGAGTGTTCTTGCCAAAAGAATCAAAAGCACAATTAACGGAAGTCCTTGTAGTAAAACCAACTTCAACGTCGGGGAGAATCCTTGACCAAAACCTAGCATTGCTCCAGTGTTTTCAACATTGGTCAAAATCAAATTATCACCCACTATTTGAATGTATTCCATAGGTTCAACATTCCTACGAACAATGTCCTTGGATATTTGATCACAGCCTATATTCAGCAGTACAAAGGCAATTATACTAAATCTTTTAAGCATTTTTAGTCACTGATGGTTAAAATTTAATATTGCTCTTCATCGCTGGGAAAATCCCTACTCTTTACATCAGCAACATATTGTGATATGGCATTACCCATATCTTCATATAGGTTCATGTACCTTCTTAAAAAACGTGGATTGAATTCGTGGGTCATTCCTAAGAGATCATGTATGACCAGAACCTGTCCGTCAGCATATTTGCCACCCCCAATTCCGATTGTTGGGATAGATATGCTTTCAGATACTTTTTTGGTTAATTCGGCAGGGATTTTCTCTAGAACTATAGCAAAACATCCCAAACGTTCCAACAACTGCGCATCAGCAATCAATTTTTCAGCTTCTGCCTCTTCCTTGGCTCGAACGGTGTAGGTGCCAAATTTATAAATGGCCTGAGGGGTTAAACCCAAATGCCCCATAACAGGGATCCCGGCATTCAATATCCGTTTTACTGAATCCTTAATTTCCTCTCCTCCTTCAACCTTTACAGCATGAGCGCCACTTTCTTTCATAATCCGTATTGCAGAACGTAAAGCTTCCTTAGGATCACTTTGATAATTGCCAAAAGGTATATCAACTACCACGAGAGCTCTATTTACCGCCCTAATTACCGATGATGCATGATATATCATTTGATCCAAAGTAATTGGTAATGTAGTTTCGTGTCCGGCCATCACATTACTTGCAGAATCACCTACAAGGATAACATCGACATTGGCGGCATCTACAATTTTTGCCATTGAATAATCATAAGCGGTGAGCATAGAAATTTTCTCGCCGTTCTTTTTCATGTCAACCAGTGATTTTACGGTGACTCTTTTGTATTCTTTTTTGGCTGTGGACATTTACTGTTTTTTAGGAGCGATAAATGTAATGATTTTGTGGCATTGTTTTGGAGAAGATGGTTCAGGATTTTTGGAATGCCAATGACCTCAGTTGCCTATTCCGGAATTTAACTTATTTTTGAAGAAACATGGTGAATATGAAACAAATTTTTCTTTTTATTCTTCTTCTCGGTTTCATGAATGTCTTTGCTCAAGAATCTGATGAAGCCAAGGTTCAGAAAACAATTGAAGCTTTTTTTGATGGTTTTCACAAACAAGACTCCCTATTAATCAAACAAACCGTTTCAGATGGAATTATTGCCCAAACCATAGGCAATAATAAAGAAGGAACAAAGGTTGTGCGGACAGAAGATTTTAGTAAGTTCTTAAAATCTATTGTGAGCATACCCGATACTGTTAATTTTCAAGAGAAAATCCTTTCTTTCAATATTCAGGTAGATGGTGCAATGGCGAACGCTTGGACCCCTTATGAGTTTTGGTATAATGATGCTTTTAGTCATTGTGGTGTAAATTCCTTTCAATTGTTCAAAGAAGGTGCAGACTGGCAAATCATTTACTTAATCGACACACGCAGAAAAAAAGGATGTATGGAATAATATCAGCATTAGAGAAATAATTAAATCGAAATACATAATCACTTAATATGAACAATAAAAAAGTAAAAACATTCGCATTACTATTGATTGCAACACTTACGCTTCAATTAAATGCCCAGGATTCAAAATCAATAGAAGGACGATGGAACTTGACGCTGTCCTATGATGGCAAAGAAGTGCCTTCTTGGTTAGAGGTAAGTCATTCTGGTTTAAGCACCTTGGTAGGCCGTTTTGTATTTTTAAACGGTAGTGCACGACCTATTTCAGAAATAATCTTCAAGGATGGCAAATTCTCTTTTGCTATTCCGCCACAATGGGAAACGGGAGACCTTTTACAGTTTAATGGTGAACTGATAGATGAAAAACTAAAAGGAACTTTACTTTATACAGATGGCAAAACATACGATTGGGTAGGGACACGTGCGCCCAAACTCGCTTATAATGCGAATCCTGTTTGGGGAGATTCAAAAGCGCTGTTCAATGGAAAAGATTTTGATGGATGGCAGGCAATGGGGGAGAACCAATGGGTGGTTAAAGACGGAATTTTGACTAGTGAAAAAGCAGGGGCCAATTTGGTTTCTGATGCGAAGTTCAATGATTTTAAATTGCATTTGGAGTTTCGATATCCTGAAGGAAGCAATAGCGGAATATATCTTCGTGGGAGATATGAGTTGCAAATAGCAGATAATATTGGATTGGAACCTTTGAGTATTCTTTTCGGTGGCATTTATGGCTTTCTAACCCCCAATGAAATGGTGGCAAAAAAAGCTGGAGAATGGCAAGAATATGATGTTACTTTAATTGGTAGACGAGTCACTATAGTTGCTAATGGTAAAGAAATAATAACCAATCAAAACATACCAGGAATGACTGGAGGTGCATTGGATAATAATGAGGCTGAAGCCGGACCGTTTATGATCCAAGGTGATCATGGCCCTGTAGAATTTAGAAGTATTATAGTTACACCTGTAATCAATTAGAATACCTTCAATAAGTAATTAAAAAGCGCTTGGACACATGGATCTTGGCGCTTTTTTTCTATTAGAAATAAGTTTAGTTGTTCATTACAACAGTTATTACGACATTTCCTTTCTTATGTCCTTTTTCAACGTACTTGTCGGCCCTTGGAATTTGATCCAAAGTATAGCTTCGGTCAATAACCGGTTTTGATTTGCCTGTTTCCATCAATGCTTTAAGGAATATTAAATCTTCAACTTATTCATGTACTACACCTCCAATAATTTGATGGTTACAGCATTATTTCGAAAAAACAAATATCTGCATCCTGGTAATGGCTTGGGAGACCTTCCGAATTTTTTAATTTCGATATTCCCAAAAAGGTAAAACCACATTTTTCATAGTGTGATATAAGTCTTTTATTGTGGCCACAAGTATCCATTCTTATAAAAGATATTCGTTTGGCAGCACTATAATTTTTAGCCCATTCAACAATTATTGAAACTAAATTTTGATTTCTATAATTGGGGTTGGTTGCAATTCTGTGGATGTATATAGCCGAATCGTCATTGCTATCCTCCCATATTTGTAAGTCGCTGAAAGTTATAGCCCATATGCAGGCGATTTGGTCGTTGATCATTAATTTCCATTGCCTATTTTCATTGATTTCGGTTTCCACAAGAACTCTGCTAAAAACGGGCCATTGGTTCTCTGGAAATTTTTTCTCTTGAAAAGAAGTAGCGATTGCGTATAGTTTGAAAATAGATTCAATATCTGAAACTGTACTATTCTTAATTTTCATACTACCCATTGTTAAAACTAACAATAGCGGATTTAAGGAGAGAGCCTAAAAACCGCTACTAAAATATCAACTATTTACTCTTCAATAAGAATTCCCATTTTACCCATTTGGTAATCACGCATAGCTTCAAGAATCTCGGTTTCGGAGTTCATCACAAAAGGCCCGTGTTGCACCATTTTTTCATTCAATGGTAATCCACTCAAGAGTAAGAATGATGTGCCTTTGTCAGCGGTAATAGAAATCTGATTTCCATCATCTTCAAAAATGACCAAACTTTCCTTTTCTACAAGACCATAGTCTTTTACCCTTACCTCACCTTTAATGGTATAGATCATGGTATTGAACCCTTTCGGAATTGAAAATGTTTGAGATCCTTTACCAATTGCATCATTCCATAACATCAAAAGTTCACTTTCGGCTTCAATTTTCCCTTTCAGGGAACTGTAATGACCAGCAATTACTTTGGAACGAATGTTTTTATCTTCTGAAAGGAAGACAGGGATTTCTTGCTCTGGAACATATTGATAACTAGGCTCCTGCATTTTTTTATCAGCAGGGGAATTTACCCAAACTTGAATTATTTCATTGGCACCATTCCTGTCTATTAAATCTTGTGAAGGTCGTTCACTGTGAACAATACCAGATCCAGCATG
>CAZYQR010000089.1:0-9083 GCA_964649755.1 uncultured Maribacter sp.
TTCAGGGAATGTTCTAGGTCAATTTTTTGGTTAAAATCGAACTAATAATCATAGGTGCATGAATACGGGAATTTTCTATAAACCATTTATGGGTTTCCATGCCACCGCAAATTACTCCGGCTAAATAGAGACCATCAATATTGGTTTCCATAGTTTCCTGATTGTATTGAGGGAGCCTTTTTTCATCTTCAGAAAGTTGTATCCCCAATTTCTCAAGAAAAGCAAAATTGGGTTTGTACCCTGTTAGGGCAAGTACAAAATCATTTTCAAGTTCAATTGTGCCTTCAGGGGTTTTTATCAATATTTTAGATGGATTAATCCCCTTGACATTGGCGTTGAAATATGCTTTAATACTACCTTCTTTTATGCGATTTATGATATCAGGCCGTACCCAATATTTAACACGTCTTCCTACTTCAGGTTCACGAATTATCAAGGACACTTCTGCTCCCTTACGATAGCATTCAAGTGCGGCATCAATAGCTGAATTACTTCCACCGATTACAGCCAATTTTTGACTCGCATAAAAGTGCGGGTCTTTATAATAATGTGAAACCTTGTCCAATTCCTCTCCCGGAATATCTAGTAAGTTTGGTATGTCATAAAAGCCTGTTGCAATAATGACATTGGTAGTGTTGTATTTTCGTTTATCTGTGATGATTTCAAAACCTTCAACTACTTTGTTGACATCTTCAACGGTCTCAAAGAGATTAATTTTCAAATCATTACTGGTCACAATCCTGCGATAATATTCAAGAGCTTCGTTCCTTTTGGGTTTGGCCTCATTGCTGATAAAAGGAATGCTATCAATCTCCAACAAATCAGAAGAAGAGAAGAATTGCATGTTTATTGGGTAATTAAAAAGTGAATTTACAATAGGACCTTTTTCAATAATAATATAGCTAAGCCCATTTTTCTGGGCTTCCAATCCACAAGCGATTCCGATTGGTCCTCCACCAACAATAACAATATCAAGATTATCCATTATCCTGCTAGCTCTTTTAATTCCAATATAGTTTGGGTGGGATTTGCGCTTTTGAAGACAAAACTGCCTGCTACTAAAACATCGGCGCCTGCTTCAACTAATGCTTTTGCATTTTTTGAAGTTACGCCACCATCAATCTCTATTAATGTTTTTGCCCTTTTGTTGTTTATCAAAGCTTTTAATGATCTTACTTTTTCATACGTATTTTCGATAAAAGACTGGCCGCCAAATCCTGGATTGACACTCATAAGACAGACCAGGTCGATATCATTTATGGTATCTTCCAATAAACTAATATTCGTATGGGGATTAATTGCAACTCCAGCTTTCATGCCTTCTGCCTTTATAGCTTGTAGTGAACGATGAAGATGGTTACAAGCTTCATAATGAACGCTCAAAACGCTGGCTCCCAAATCAGCAAAAGCTTTTATATACCTATCGGGATCTACAATCATTAAATGAACATCCAATGGTTTTGTGGCATGTTTTTGGATGGCCTTTATAACAGGCATTCCATAGGAAATATTGGGTACGAATACTCCGTCCATAACATCAATATGATGCCAATCGGCCTCACTTTGGTTTACCATTTCTACATCTCGTTGTAGGTTACCGAAATCAGCTGCTAGTAGCGAGGGGGCTATTTTGGTCTTACTCATTTTATAAGGCTATCTAATTTTTTGGTAAAGGTAATGAAATGGCCTAACTTTTTAAGACGGAAATGAAAATTGGAAAAGGTTTAAAAAAGTAATTTTTCTACTGTTCTAATAAATTTTGGATTTGTTTTTCCCACAATATTGCTTTCTGTATTGCTTCCTTTAACGGAATGCCTTCGGCCAAACCTGGTCGGGTATGTTCGGTAGCTGTAAGCCATGCATCCCTGTTCAAAATCTGTCGCTTTTCTACTAGACCCAAAATTTGCTTACCGTATGATGATGAAGATAAGGCATCTTCGATAGTTGCATATTGTTCTACATTCTTCTCGCCAATACCTAAAAGTAACTGCTGCGCCATTACCCAATGCCCCTTATGGTTAGGGTGCACACCGTCCGGCGCAAATTTGAAGTTAGGATTATTAGTTCTTTGTTCTTTTAACTGTCTTTTCATAGGAGAATGAATATCGATAATCTTCCAATTGGCTGTATTTCTACGACTGATTAGCCAGTCCGAATAAATATTCATGACATTATCGTAGACATCTGCATCAATACCATCATAAACTGGAGGAGTTAAATGTATGATATTCGCACCTGTTTTAATTACCTCATCGTGCATCCAAAGTATACCATCTTTAAATTTTTGAAAACGAAAATCATCATAAGGTAAATAAATACCATCGTTGATACCATAATTAGCAAAAACCAGCTCAGGATTAACCATAGATAGTATTCTTTGTAGACGCTCCCTTAAATCTGGCCGAGGAAATTTTCCTTGTGCGTGATTGGGTTCTGAAAGACCCGAAACCGTTTCACTAGGCAGTCCAATATTGATGAATTCCCATTTCCGTTTAGGATATTGAAGTTTTAGGTAAGCCTCAACATAAGAAACATATTGTCCAGAGTAGGTAATGCTATTGCCAAGAAAAAGAATTTTATGAATGTTATCCGCAATGGTTGGCTTAGTTTGGGAATAGCCATTTTGCAATACACCTATTGAAAGGAATGCAATGAGTAAAATCTGTTTCATTTAAAGTCTGACTATTTTTTTTTGCCGAAATATTCCAATAAATCACTTTCAGCAGCTAAGTACCCAAACGAACTCCATGCCTTACTACCCATCATTTCTTGCATCATTTCGTGAGCTTTAGGTTTGTCATCATTATAGAAATGCCAATTGGCAAGTCCGTAAAGAACAGCATCTGAAGATGGATTTCCTTTTTTTGTATTGATTAAAGAATCCATAGGAATAAATCCTTTATAAAACTTACATAGATCATAGTAGCTCTGATTTTCAATTATATTGGCCTCGCTAGTTATGGGCATAAGCATTTCCATAGCTAGTTCTTCATTGCCTAATCTTCTTTGGATCATATAGAGCCAATGAGTACTCGAAACAATGTTATCATCATTGTTTCCGGACTCCCGACACTTTAGATATGCATCAAATGCCTTTTCGTAATCATGTACTAAATAGTAGGACAATCCTAAATGATACCAGATATTCCCATGTCTGGAACTTACAGGGGTGTTCATGGCATTGGGCATGCCATCAGCCTCTATTTCATTTTCCTGCCCTTTAATGAGTTTGACAGCTCTTTCTAGATCTTTTATCGCCAGGTCATATTTTCGGATAGAAATATAACGATGGCCTCTATGTCTGTAGAGTCTGGATTCATTCGAGAACTTTGTAATTCCATCGGTGTAAATAGCAATAGCCTTTTCATACTGCCCTAAATAGGCGGTTCTTCTGCCAAACCAGATAATATTTTCTAGATTATTCGGGTTGTTTTCAAAGTCTATTTTTGCTTCTTCATACTGAAGTAACAATTTTTTCGTGGGTTCTGGAATTGAAAATTCCTTTCCCAAAGGAGTAACGAATTTTTCTAGTTCCGTTTTAGGGCCAACCTTGGTTTCAGTGTCTTTGCATCCCATAAAGAGCAGTATAGACACAAAAAATATCCTTTTGATTTGGCTTGTCATCTTACTGATTTTTGTAAACTTTATGATTCTTATCCCCTCCTGATTCCAGATATATAAAAAGATCTTTGATTTCTTCTGCACTTAGTCGGTTCAGAAGTCCTGAGGGCATGGGTGATAATGGTGATAGTTCCCTTTTTTGGATGTTCGATTTAAGAATTTCTGTTGTATAACCTTCATTGAAAGGATTGGGCATTAGTACGACCACCTCATCGTTTTCAGATTTAATTCGGCCAGAAATCTTTTTACTGTCTTTAAGATGAAATAGTGTATTGGCATATTGGTCTGATATTTCATCATTTGGACTATAGATAGCAAATAATAGGTCATACCTGCCAAATTTATCTGAGACTTGCGTCAAGTCTGAACCGACCGCACCTCCTTCACCACGTATTCTATGACAAAGTATACACATGCCTGCTTTATAAGCACGTTCCCCTTTGCTGAAATTGGTTTTATAATCAGCTAGTTCGCTACCCCAAATCAATTCGCCCAAATCTCTACCCTCATATTGTTTTCCAGGGCCCTTAGGTAGGGGTAAATTGGCCACAGCCGTAGATGGAGAATAAACTCCTGAAAGCTCTTGGAAGTATTCTTTCTGATCTTCAGGTACATGCTTCATAGCGGCCAATCGTATATTTTCCATGCCGGGTTTAAAGCTTAATCCTCCTTTTGCATTTAACACATCATAAAACCATTGAAAATAGGTTGAACGGGCCTCTTTGGTCCAACCTGTTTCTGCATGACTGAGCAGAACGCCATAATAAATGGCTTCACTTGGGGGCATTTTAGCAATAATTTCACGAATTAATGGCCCATACTGTTCACTGCGCATTGTAGCTTCTTCAGAAAGAAATTCGTTATTGCCAGCTGTTTTTTCTTTAGTATGTTGATTTAGAAGCTCTACAAGACCCTCTGTAATACCATCTGCTTTTAGATAGAGTAACAATTGCCCCAATTCTCTGTTTATATCATTATTGGCATGTGGAAAATATGAGTTTAATTTTTTGGCGGCAGCTAGACGATCTTGCTCATTAGGTTCTCCCATTCTAATGAACAGCAGTTCATATGCACGTAACAGATTCAATTGTTGCTGTACCAATTGTGTTTCTAGGGTAATGGGATTTAACTTGTTTAATATTTTAGATTGAAGTTTCTTATCGCCTTGTCTTGCAAGGCCGATACTGGCTTCTATTATTCTTTTTGGCTCTTTTTCCGTTAGAAATTTATTTATCCACTGTTTTACAGGTTGATGTTCTAATGCAATGCGAGCTGCATATCGTATGAACCGATCTTCATGGTCAAGGTTTTGCCAAGCTAATGGAATTGCCTCCTCTGATTGTTCTATATGATATTTTTCCAAACTTTGTCTTAACCTTCGCAATTGCTCAGTCTTATTATCATCAATAATTTGAGCTCCCTGGGAATCAGGTCCTTCATATCTAAGTCTAAATAAATGGGAATTTATTCTACGACCTCCAGTGGCAAAATATAGATGACCATCGGTACCTGCTATCATATCGGTCAAGGGTAGGGGAGTACCAGAAAGAAATTCTGTTCTTTCTGCGAAATAGCTACTTCCTTTTGGTTTTAGGTCTGCAAAATAGATGGTGCCAAAACTCCAATCCATAATAAAAAGTCCATTTTTGTATCTTGATGGAAATTTGAGCTTAGCTCCTGAGAGTACGGCCGTAGGTGATCCTTGTTCCAGATTATGAACTGCTGGAAGTGCATCGCCATAATATTCTGGCCATTTTCCCGAACCTGTACGCCAACCGTACTCACTTCCACTGGTTACATGACAAATTCGGGTTGGGCGATACCACGGCATTCCTATATCCCATTCCATATCGGCATCATAGGCAAACAATTCGCCATCTTGATTAAAGGCCATATCAAAAGGATTTCGATATCCAGCGGAAATAATTTGCCAATCCGTTCCTTCTGGATTGAATTTAGCAATCCAACCTCCTGGAGCTTTGATATCATTGGCATGGCCCCGAGCATCTAAATATGGTGTAAATAAATTGTCTTCTTGCCAATTAACAGGAAGTCTACTATTCTGTACTAATGATTCAGGTATCAATGTATGGTTACCAGCAATAAAATATATTTCTTTTCCATCTGGTGCCAAAACCATGCTATGTGGTCCATGTTCTCCAGCACCACTTAGTTTTAAAAGCATTTTAACTTGATCCAAGATACCATCATTGTTTGAGTCGGTAATGCGATACACTCCACTACCATTTTCTTCTTCATCAGGTACATCATCCTTCCAACTTTTGTTGACTGATACATAGAGACTATTGAATGCCCATAGTAAACCATGAGCTTCTCCAATTTCAAGATCAATAGGGTGAACATCCGAGTTCTTTAGTTTAGAGCCAATTGCAGGCGCATTGAAATGGTATATTTTACCATACTGATCACAGGCATATATGTCATTGCTAGGGCCTGGAGCCAAGGCAACCCAAGAGCCTTGTTCATTTGTACTTGGCTGGTATATTTCTTCCAAGACAAAATTTTCTGGAAGGTCAAATTCAATTGGATTTTCAGCTTCGTCTTTTGAATTTTCTGTATTACATCCAAAAGATACTAGTGCTAGGAGAATGGTAATGGTCTTGGTGATTTTCATTTCTTTGATAGTTGCTTATTTATAAAGATAATAAAATGAAAAACTTACATAATATATTTGGGAATTAAGTGTTGACAAAACCACTGTCTTTAGATTTTATGAGATTGTAATTACGTATCTTTAGTATAAATATTATAGTATGGATAGGCGTAAATTTATCAATGGTGCTGCTGCTCTAAGTATAGGGTCGGTAGCTATGGGAAACACACTGAAAGATAATTCAGCATTGTTAGACAATTCGACAAAACCTATAAAAAAGATAAAGCATAATCCGATTGGGGTTTCTTCTTATTCTTTTTGGCAGTTTGAAGGCCCAAAAGAAGATGTACCTATGGAGTTTTGTATTGACAAAGCGGCTGCCATGGGATTTGATGGTATTGAGCTTTTGCTGGTACAAATGTCTTCTGAAGAAAATGGGTACTTGCAAAAACTTAAAAAGCAAGCTTTTCATGCAGGTCTTGATTTAATGGGTTTTTCAACGCATCAAGGATACCTAAATCCAGATAAGGCATATCGGGATGAAAACATAGCTAAGACCATACACCAAATAGAGCTTGCATATAAGTTAGGTATTCCTACCATGCGATTGAATACTGGGCGATGGGGTACTTCCGAATCTTTCGATTCATTAATGGCGAATAAAGGAATAGAACCTACAATAGAAGGTTATACGGATGAAGATGGATACAAATGGGTAATTGATTCTATAGAGGAATGTCTACCTGTAGCTGAGAAATGTGGAGTTGTACTGGGATTAGAGAACCATTGGGGTCTTGGGCGTACAGCAGAAGGTGTAAAACGTATTGTAGATGCTATAGATAATCCGTGGTTACAGGTCACTTTGGACACAGGTAACTTTCTAGAAAATAGGGAAGAACAAATGAAGATGCTGGCTCCTCAAACATTTTTAGTACAGGCAAAGACCTATTATGGAGGTGGAAAATGGTATACATTGGATATTGATTATCCTAAGATTGGTGAGATGATGCGGGCACATAATTATAGAGGGTATGTATCCTTGGAATTTGAGGGTAAGGAAGATCCTAATACTGCAGTACCCAAAAGTTTGGAAGTATTGAGAAATGCTTTTTATTATGAATTGGAATAGAACGGTTAATTTAATTATTCTAGTTGCTTAAGTCCTTCATAAACAGCAATACTAACGGCATTTGCTAAATTCAAACTTCTGATGTGAGGACTAAATAAGGGGATTTTGTAGAGTTTGTCCGTATTGGCATCGATGATTTCTTTGGGTAGGCCAACAGATTCCTTCCCAAAAACCAAGAACATATTGTCTTTGTAATCAATTGACCAATGGGTTTTTTCACCGTGGCTCGAAAAATAAACTAGATTTTTGTCTTTGTGTTTTAAGTAAAAATCGTCTAAGCTTTCATAAATGAAGAGGGATATATGTGGCCAATAATCCAAACCGGCACGTTTTAATCTCTTATCATTTAGCTCAAAACCAAAGGGTTTTACCAAATGTAGATTTGAACCTGAAGCTAAAGCCAATCGACCAATATTACCTGTATTATTAGGTATTTCGGGTTGTATAAGAACGATATTGAAAGGCATTTAATTACGGATTGAGTGTAAATATAGTCGTTCTACTTTTTCTCTGGCCCAAGGCGTTCTACGTAAAAATGCAAGAGATGATTTTATGGAAGGATTGCTTTTAAAGCAATTGATGTTTACCTGATTGGCCAACTCTTCCCATGTGTATTTTTTGGTAAGATATTCTAAAACATCCACTAGTTTAACTCCATGTAAAGGATTATTGGGTTGATCTTTGTTCATATATTGGAAGATTCTCTAGCAAATTATGACTTGAAACAAGCACTTTTATCTGTTTAGTAAATGTACAAAATGAAAAACTCCGGTAATCAGCCGGAGTTTATTCATCAATCAAAAAACGAACAGTCATGATAAACTGTTGTTATGCTTCACAAATTACAATATATATGCCAAATTTCCAATATTAAGAATATTTAACATTTAATTTGTGTCTTGTCCCGATAACTATCGAGATTATCCAAGATATGTCTTTAATATTTTACTTCTGGAAGTATGTTTTAATCTACGAATTGCTTTTTCCTTGATTTGACGTACCCTTTCCCTTGTTAAGTCAAAAGTTTCACCAATTTCCTCCAAGGTCATTGAATGTTGGCCTGCCAGTCCAAAGTACAAACGAATAACGTCTGCTTCTCTTGGTGTCAATGTCTCCAATGCGCGCTCAATTTCAGTACGTAAAGACTCGTGTAACAATTCCCTGTCCGGATTAGGGGATTCCCCACTACGAAGTACATCATAAAGGTTAGAATCCTCACCAGCAATCAAAGGTGCATCCATGGATACATGGCGTCCTGAGTTTTTCAAGGATTGTTTAACATCCTCAACGGTCATATCCAATTCTTTTGCGATTTCTTCAGCAGAAGGCATTCTTTCATGCGCTTGCTCCAAAAAGGCAAAGGTTTTGTTTATTTTGTTAATAGATCCAATTTTGTTCAATGGTAAACGAACAATACGTGATTGTTCTGCCAATGCTTGTAATATGGATTGACGAATCCACCATACGGCGTATGAGATAAATTTAAAACCTCTTGTTTCGTCAAAACGTTGTGCCGCTTTAATCAATCCTAAGTTTCCTTCGTTGATCAAATCGGGTAAAGTAAGGCCTTGGTTTTGGTACTGTTTGGCAACTGATACCACGAATCGAAGATTGGCCTTTGTAAGTTTTTCAAGAGCGAGCTGGTCGCCTGCCTTGATGCGTTGTGCCAATTCTACTTCTTCGTCTGCGGTAATTAAGTCAACTTTTCCTATTTCTTGA